>DRMK01000156.1 GCA_011322575.1 Gammaproteobacteria bacterium | reverse complement strand
GTCACCGATGGAGGCCAGGGTTACTTCGGCGCGCTCCTTCTCCTGGAACAGGATCTCGTGCTGGTACTGCTCCGAACCGTACCAGTCCAGCGGGCGCTTGATGAGTCGCAGGAACAGCCAACCGAACAGTGCCAGTATCCCCACGATGGATGCAATCAGGCCGAGCCGCAGATCTTTCCAGCTGGCGGGACGGGAGAGCGACAGGTGGAGCTTCTCGCCACCAAAGTTCAGATCGGTGGTAAAGGAGAAACGGGGAAACCAGCCCACGGCGGCACTGTCGGCGGGGATCTCCTGCCGGAACAACTCCCTGGTGGATACGGTGTCGCTGTCACTGCTACCCCGGTAACTGAGCAGAGCTGCCAGGCCGGGCAGGCTGCTGCGCGGGAACAGCTGCTTGTCAAAGCGCAACTGCACCGCGGCTATTCCCACCGCCTTGGCGATCCGTTCCTGTCGGGTGCCGGTTACCACGCGGCTCGAGTATATGGGTTTGAGCAGGGTGCTGCCGTATCCTCCCCCCATGAGTCGGCCCGGTTTGCTGGCGGCGCTCTGTCCAGTATCGATGGCGCGCATGATGGCCTGACGGGCAAGCGGATCCGAGTATATGTCGTAGCCGAAGTAGCGGGTGAAAAAGGGTCCGTCCGGCTGGACCATCACCAGCGGGAAATGGAACGGCTCGTGCTCCGCCGGTTTCCGATTCAGGTCGTCGTCCAGGCTGTGAATCATGAAGTCGGTCAGCCCGGCAGCGCGCTTCTTCTTCTCGAAATTTCGCCGCTGCCCCTGCTCGACACGCTCATATAGCTGAATCATGTGGATATAGGGTTGCTGCTTGCTCATCTCGCGAGCGTAACGGGATAGCTGGCGGCGTTTTTTCAGGCCACCGGTCTGTCCGAGGGCAGCGATGCCGTCCACCACCATTTCGCTGCGGGTCAGCTTCTGGCGCAGCTGGCGGGCGTAGTCGTTGCCGAAGTTCTGGAAATGGCGATCGGCCTCCTGGATGTCGTGCCATGCCACGGCTCCCGCCACCAGCAGGATGACGGCGATGCAGGAGAGCACCAGCAGGGCGTACAGGATGTTGGTTATGCGGACCGGCTTGGTTCTGCTCATCTCTTGGCCTGCTGTTTTCCGCCGATTAGCTTCAGGAACGCAGTCTCATCCAGGATCGGGATCCCCAGCTGGCGCGCCTTGTCATATTTGGAGCCGGGGTTGGCGCCCGCCACCAGGTAGCTGGTTCTGCCGGAGACGCTGCCGGTGACCTTCGCTCCCAGCGCCTGGAGCGCCCCCTTCGCCTCGTCGCGGGTCATGCTTCCCAGGGTGCCGGTCAGAACGAAGCTCTCGCCGGCCAGCGGCAGCTCGCCGCCGCTCTTCCGAGGCGTCGAAGGCCACTGGATCCCGGCCGCCAGCAACCTCTCCACCACCTGACGGTTGTGTTTCTCCCGGAAAAACAGGTAGATGCTCTCTGCCACTACCGCGCCGATGTCGGGTACTTCCTGGAGCCGTTCCACGGGGGCGGCCATTATCTCCTCCAGGGAGCCGAAATGGTCGGCCAGCGCCCGCGCGGTGGCCTCGCCCACATGGCGTATTCCCAAGGCGTACAGGAATCGTGCCATGGTAGTCTGCTTGCTCCTCTCCAGCGCATCCAGCAGGTTCCGGGCGGATTTGCGGCCCATGCGCTCCAGCTTCTCCAGATCTTCCAGCCGGAGCGCGTAGAGATCCGAGAGATCGCGGATAAGCCCCCTCTCGTCCAGTTGTGCCACCAGTTTGTCGCCTAGCCCCTCGATATCCATGGCGCGGCGCGATGCGAAGTGCCGGATGGCCTCGCGGCGCTGGGCGGGGCAGTAGAGCCCCCCGCTGCAACGGGCGATCTTCTCTCCGCTGGGGAGGATCACCTCGGAGCCGCACACCGGGCAGCGGTCCGGCAGCCGGGGGCGGCGGGCATCGGCCGGGCGCCTGCTTTTCACCACCGAGACCACCTCTGGAATTACGTCCCCGGCGCGGCGCACGATCACCGTATCGCCGATACGGATATCCTTGCGCCCGATCTCGTCCTGGTTGTGCAGGGTGGCGTTGCTGACCACCACGCCGCCCACGGTTACCGGTTCGAGGCGCGCCACCGGGGTGAGCGCGCCGGTGCGTCCCACCTGCCACTCCACATCCAGCAGGCGGGTCATCTCCTCGCGGGCGGGGAACTTGTGGGCCACGGCCCAGCGCGGTGCGCGGGAGAGTTCGCCGAGACGCTCCTGCGCGGCGATGTCGTTCACCTTGTAGACCACCCCGTCGATCTCGTACTCCAGCCGGTCGCGCCGCCCGGCCATCTCCCGGTAGTACTCCAGGCAGCCCGCCGCCCCCTGTACCACCCTGGAGAGGGGAGAGATGCGCAATCCCCAGCCGCGCAACTGCTCCATGATCCCGCTGTGGGTGGAGGGCAGGGTGCCGCCCCGTACCAGCCCGATACCATAACAGAAAATGGTGAGCGGACGTTGCGCGGTGACGGAAGGATCCAGCTGACGCAGGCTGCCGGCGGCGGCGTTGCGGGGGTTGGCAAACGGTTTCAGCCCCTCTCTCTCCTGGTTCTCGTTCAGCCTGGCGAACCCCTCGTGGGTAATGAATACCTCGCCACGCACCTCCAGCAGCTCCGGGTGGCCGCTGCCCATGAGCCTCAGCGGGATCGCCTTGATGGTGCGGACGTTGGCGGTGACATCCTCGCCACGCCATCCGTCTCCGCGGGTGGCGCCGCGCGCCAGGATCCCCTGCTCATAGAGCAGGCTCACCGCCAGCCCGTCCAGTTTCGGCTCCGCATGGTACTCCACCTCCTCCACCCCGAGGCGCTCCCGCACGCGGCGATCGAAGTCCAGCACCTCGGTTTCGCTGAAGGCGTTATTGAGCGACAGCATCGGCACCTCGTGACGCACCTCGCCAAATTTCTCCAGCGGTGCCGCTCCTACCCGCTGGGTGGGAGAGTCGGGGGTGATGCTGCCGGGGTAGCGCTGCTCCAGATCCTGCAGCTCCCGCATCAGCCGGTCGTACTCTGCGTCCGGGATCTCCGGCGCGTCCAGGACATAGTAGAGATAGTTGTGGTGGTTGATCTGCTCGCGCAGCCGCCGGATGCGCTCGCGGATCCGGGGAGGAATCGCCGCCTCGTGCCGCGCCGCGCTCATGCTCCGGATCCGGGAGTGCCGCGGTCGAAGGATGTGGCGCGGTCCAGCATCTCCTGGATAGTGGCTTCGCGGAGGGGCTGGCGCCGCCCGTCGCGGATCTCGCCTCCCACCCTTTCCGCCACCTGCTGCGCCGTCAGGAGCATCTTCTCCAGCATCTCGCGGGCGGGGGCGACGCCGGGGGCGCGCATGAACAGGGCCACCCCGGGGGTGGTGAAGGTCCGTTCCGCCCCTTCCGCCTCGAAGGTTCCCGGCTCCAGCATGTTGGCCACGCTGAACAGCACACCGTTTTGCGCCTGTTCTCCGTCCGGCTGGCGGTAGTGGAAGATCCCTCCCTCACCGAAGCGCAGGCCGTTCTCCTCCAGGGCGCTGAACAGAGCGGCTCCCTCGAACTCCCCGCCATCCGGAGCGGTGACATGCAGCGCCAGCACCAGCTCCGGCGGCGCGGCGGCGGGTGTTGGCTCCGGCTGCTCTCCGGAGTCCGCCTCTTCCGGCTCCTTCTCTGCCGGCGCCGGCGCTTCCTTTTCCTCTTCCTGCATTGCGGGAGCGGGAGCGGGATCCGGCCCGGTGGCGGGGAGCGGCTCTTCCGGCAGCGGCGTCTCCGGAGCATCCATAACGGGAGCAGGGATGGTGAGCCGATCCTCCAGTACCGGCACCTCCGCGGGGGGCTCCGTGGCGTGGGCCCGCTCCTCCCGTTCGCTCAATTTACGCCGCTGTCTGGCGATCTCCTCCATCCATTCGGTGTCCTGCTGGACAGGATCCGCATCATCCGTCCCCTGCAGGCCGGTCCGGCGGCTGAACAGGTAGATGAGCGCGATTACCACGGCGCCGATGAGTATCAGGATCAAACGTAGCCCGTCCATGTCTGCTCCTCGGATGATCAAGCGGTGGCGGCCATGGTGGCCGCCTCGTCCAGGTCCACCGCCACCAGGCGGGAGACCCCCGGTTCCTTCATGGTAACGCCGTTCAGCTGCTGGGACATCTCCATGGTGATCTTATTGTGGGTGATGAATATGAACTGGGTCTTGTCCGACATTTCGCGCACCAGATCGCAGAAACGTCCCACGTTGGCGTCATCCAGGGGGGCGTCCACTTCGTCCAGCATGCAGAAGGGGGCGGGATTGAGGTGGAAGATGGCGAACACCAGCGCCACCGCGGTGAGCGCCTTCTCTCCTCCGGAGAGCAGGTGGATGGTGCTGTTGCGCTTGCCGGGAGGGTGGGCCATCACCGTGACCCCGGCATCCAGCAGATCCTCGCCGCTCAGCTCCAGGGAGGCCTTGCCGCCCCCGAACAGGCGCGGAAACATCTCCCGGAAGCTGTTGTTTACCCTGTCGAAGGTGTCCCGGAAGCGGCTGCGGGTCTCCCGGTCGATCTTCCGGATTGCGCTCTCCAGGGTGGCCAGCGCCTCCATCAGGTCGTCATTCTGGGCGTCTAGGTAGCTCTTGCGCTCCTCCGCCTGCTGGTACTCCTCGATGGCCGCAAGGTTGATTGGGCCGAGACGGGCTATCTTCTGGTCCAGGTTGTTCAGACGCGCCTGCCACTCCTCCTCGCTGGCCTCCTCCGGCATCTCCTGGAACAGGGCGGTCAGGTTGTGGCCTTCCTGTTCCAGCTGCTCCTGCTGGGTCTGGCGCCGGGTCTTCAACTCCTGCCAGGCCATCCGTGCCTGTTCCAGGGCGGTGCGCAGCTGCTCGATCTCTCGCTCCGTACCGCTGCGGCTCTGCTCCAGTTCGCGGATGCGATGTTCGATGGCCTCCGTGGCGCGCCGCGCCTGTTCCATCTCCCGCTCCACTGCGCTGCGCTGCTCCAGGGTCTTCTCCAGCCGGGCGTTCATCTCCTCCAGCGGGGCGTCCGCCTCTTCCAGGGAGCGCTGCAGCTCTTCGCGCCGGCCGGAGAACTGTAGCTTCTGCTGCTCAATGCGCTCCACGGCCTGGCGGGCAGAGGCGAGCTCGGTGCGCAAGGTCTGCAGGCGCAGGGTGATCTCATGGGTGCCGTCGCGCCGCCGGCGGGCGGTTTCGCGGCACTGCTGCAGGGTGTCGCGTAGCCGGTCACGCTGTTCCTGCAACTGCTCGCGGCGGGAGGCGAGGTTCTCCATCTGCTCCAGCGAGGCGTTGAGCCGCTGCCGGGCCGCCTCGCCCTCGGCGGCGTAGCTGGTGAGCTGCCCGCCCAGTTCCTCCAGTTCCTTTCCTATCTGGCTGGCCCGCTGGCGGGACTGCTCCAGACGCAGGCGGGCCGTTCCAAGCCGTGCCTCCAGGGCGGCCACCTGCCGGTTGGCGTCATGCAGCTTGCGCTGGTGCGCCTCCCGCTGCTCCTCCAGCCGGTGCTGCCGTTCGCGCCCCTGTTGCAGATCCCGTTGCAGCCGCTCCACCTGTCCGGTCAGCCGGGACTCTTCCCCGGCGAGCTGCTTGAGTTCCCGCTCCCGCTCCAGAACGCCGCTCTGCGCATCGTCGTTGTGCGCCACGCGCAGCCAGTTGGGCCCGAGCCAGATGCCGTCACGGGTGATCACCGACTGGTGGGGGGCGAGCTGCGCCCGCTTGGCGAGGGCGGCGGCCAGGCTCTCGGCGCACAATACCCTCCCCAGCAGCGGCTCCAGGGACCACGGGGCATCCACCTTCGACAGGAGGCTCTCTTCCGCGGCGGGCGGGGGGTGGGGAAGGGTGTCGGTATCGAACAGCGAGATCCCGCACTCCAGCCCCTCCAGCGCACCGGCCAGCCGCTCCAGATCAGGGACGCAGACCGCCTCCAGCGCATCTCCCAGCACGGTCTCCACCGCCAGCTCCCACCCCTGCTGCACCTGCAGCTTCTCCATCATGCGCTCTGCACTCTGCAGCTGGTGGCGGGCGAGCCAGCGGGTGGCCTGATCCTCGCCGTTCCTGTTCAGGGCCGCCTGCTGCAACGCCTCGAGGGAGGCGCGCCGCCCGCGCAGGGCCTGCAGCTGGCTGCGCAGCTGGTCCAGCTCTCCACCCGACTGGTGGTTTCGTTCGCGCCAGCTGGTGATCTCCCGGTTACGTTCCTGCTGCTCCTGCTGCAGCCTGGCAGCCTCTTCGCGGGCCTTCTCCAGCTCCTGCTCCAGCTCCCCGATCTGCTGTTGCTCCTCCTGCGGAGAGAGCCTGCCCTGCTCCTCGGTGAGGCGCGCCATGCGCTGCTGGATCTGGGTGGAGTGCTGTTCCAGGTTTTGTATCCGGCTACGCTCCATCTGGGCGTTCTGCGAAGGTTCGGCATAGCGCTGGTTGAACTGGTCCCACTGTTGCTGCCACTCCTGCATCGCCTGTTCCGCCTCGGTCAGGGCGGCGGCCGCCTGCTGCTCCAGCTCCCGGGCGCGAGCCAGCTCTGGCTCGTTCCGCTGCAGCTCCTCCTGCAGGCGCGCGATGGTCTGCAGGTCTGCCTCCAGATGGCTGGTGGCCTCCTGCCACGCCTGTTCCAGGCGGGCCAGATCCTGCCGCTGCTGTTGGCGGCGTTCCCGGGAGTGCTGGATGGCCTGTTCCAGGCGCGCGATGTCGGCCCCGACGCTGTAGAAACGGCTCTGGACGCGGTTGAACTCCTCCATGCTCCCGGCATGCAGCTGGCGCTGTTTCTCCAGCTCCGCCTCGGTATGGCGCTGTTGCGCGATGAGTCCCTCCAGGGCGGTCTCCTGTTCGCGGTTGCGCAGCTCCTGCTCTCCGCACTGGCGATCCAGCCGCCGCCAGCGCAGCGCATGCAACTGGCCGCGCAACAGGCGCTCCTCCTCCTTGAGCCGCTTGTAGCGGGCGGCGGCCTGGGACTGCCGTTTCAGACGCGCCAGCTGTTTGTCCAGCTCCTCGCGCAGGTCGTTGAGCCGCTCCAGGTTCTCGCGCGTGTGGCGGATGCGGTTCTCGGTTTCGCGGCGCCGTTCCTTGTATTTGGATATGCCCGCCGCCTCCTCCAGAAATACCCTCATCTCTTCCGGCCTGGCCTCGATGAAGCGGGAGATGGTGCCCTGCTCGATGACCGCGTAGCTGCGCGGCCCCAATCCGGTGCCGAGGAAGATCCCGGTGATGTCCCGGCGTCGGCAGCGTACACCGTTGAGGAAGTAGCTGGAGGTTCCGTCGCGGGTGACGGTGCGCTTGATGGCCACCTCGCTGTAGCTGGCGTACTCGCCCCCCAGGCGTCCGTCGCTGTTGTCGAACACCAGCTCCACCGACGCCTGCCCCACCGGCTTGCGGGTGCTGGAGCCGTTGAATACCACGTCGCTCATGGAGTCGCCGCGCAGGTGTTTGGCGGAGGACTCCCCCATAACCCAGCGCACCGCGTCGATTACGTTGGACTTGCCGCAGCCGTTGGGGCCCACGATGCACACCAGGTTGCTGGGAAAGGGGATGGTAGTGGGATCGACGAAGGTCTTGAATCCCGCTAGTTTTATTTTGCTCAGGCGCATAGGTTTCGGGGCGACGACACGAACCGCTATTCGAGTATACTAAGACAGCCGGTAATAAAGCGTCCTTCAGGGGGCGATCTGAACGTTACCAAACGTCAATATTAACTCAATGGAGCGTTGCATGCCTACCCGTCCAGGGAAACAGCTGGATACCTTCGACAACCCGCTCCCGGAGCGGGACTACACCATCCATATCGAGATCCCCGAATTCACCTGCCTGTGCCCCAAGACCGGGCAGCCGGATTTCGCCACCCTGTTCATAGACTATGTTCCCGACCGGCTCTGCGTGGAGCTGAAGTCGCTGAAGCTGTATGTCTGGTCGTTCCGTGACGAGGGGGCGTTCCACGAGGCGGTCACCAACAGCATCCTGGATGATCTGGTGGCTGCGTGCGCCCCCCGCTTCATGCGCGTCCGGGGAAGGTTCAACGTGCGCGGCGGGATCTATACCACGGTGGTTGCCGAGCATCGCCGGCCGGGCTGGGAACCGCCGCGGCCCGTCGAGCTGCCTTGAACCTCTACGTCGGTATCGACCTGGGCACTTCGGGGTGCCGGGCCATCGCCATCGATGCTGCCGGCGGTACTCACGGCAGCGCTGCCTGTCCGCTACCCGCCCCGGTGCGCAGCGGCGGGAGGGTGGAGCAGGACCCGGAGATCTGGTGGGAGGCGGTGGTGGCCACCCTGCGCCGCCTGTCCGCCGGGATCGATGCCGGCGCGGTGCGGTCCCTGGCGGTGGATGGAACCTCCTCCACCACGCTGCTCACCGATGCGGATGGCCATCCCCTGGCCCCGGCGCTCATGTATGACGACACCAGGGCGAAGGAGCAGGCGCGACGCATCGAGGCGCTGTCCCCTTCCGACAGTGCGGCGCGGGGGGCGGGGTCGGCGCTGGCCAAACTGCTCTGGCTGCTGGACCACACCACCCCGGGGAAGGCGGGCTTTGCTCTGCACCAGGCGGACTGGGTTACGGGCCGCCTGTGTGGCCGGTTCGGCTTCAGCGACAGCAACAATGCCCTGAAGCTGGGGTACGATCCGGTGCAGCGCTGCTGGCCCGCATGGCTCGCGAAGCTGGGGCTCCCCGGCGGGCTGTTGCCGGAGGTGCGCGAACCGGGGACGCCGCTGGGGGAACTGCTCCCGAAGCTGGCGCGCCGGCTGGGTCTGCCGGCCGGCGTCCGGATCGTGGCCGGAACCACTGACAGCACCGCCGCGGCCATCGCCAGCGGAGTTTCGCGGCCAGGTGATGCGGTCACCTCGCTGGGCTCCACCATGGTGCTGAAGGTGGTTTCCCACCGGCCGCTGTTCTCCTCCCGTTACGGAATCTACAGCCAGCCCCTGGGGGACGCGTGGCTGGCGGGAGGGGCCTCCAACAGCGGTGGGGCGGTGCTGCGCCGCTTTTTCAGCGACGAACAGCTGGAGCGGATCTCGGCGCGGATAGATCCGCGCCGGCGTGGCTGTCTGGAGTACTACCCGTTGCCGGCGCCCGGCGAGCGGTTTCCGGTGGCCGACCCCGGTCTGCAGCCGCGGCTTACGCCGCGTCCGCGCGACGATGCGCGGTTTCTCCAGGGGCTGCTGGAGGGCATGGCGCGCATCGAGCGGCGTGGCTACCGGTTGCTGGCGGAGCTGGGTGCTCCTGCTCCGGTGGCGGTGCGCACTGTGGGTGGCGGAGCGCGCAACGGTGTCTGGAGTGAGATCCGCAGCAGGTTTCTGGGGGTTCCCGTGTGTGCTGCGCGGCACGGGGAGGCGGCATACGGGGCCGCGCTGCTCGCCCGCCGGGGAGCTGCGTAGGGGGCGCTCAGCGGAGGAGCGGGCGGGCCCGGAGTATCTCCAGGTGTACCTCGCTCCCCGGTTCCGGCAGGCGGATGGTGATGCTTTTGCCGGCGGGAATGGCCTCCCGTATGGGGATTTTACGCGCCCAGCCGTACCGGTTCCGGAGTCCGAGCAGGATCCCTGTTACCGCTATCGGAGAGCGGTTGCCGATCTGCACCACCAGTCCTCCCTCGCCGTCCCACGCTCCGCGCACCGCGAGATACTTGCCCGGCTCCCGCGGCAGCTCCAGCAGCGCCAGCTCCCGGGCTGCCTGCTGCCCCAGGGGGGAGGGCGAACCGGCCGCCATGCGCAGGTGTCCGATGGCCTCCCTCTCGTTACGTTGCTCCAGCGCCAGGTTTGCCAGCGCGTAGTGGGCGGTGGCGGTGGGCAGAAGCTCCAGGCTGCGCTCCAGATCCGCCTTTGCCTGCGCGCTGTCTCCCAGCTCCTGCTCGATGATGCCCCGCTGCAGATAGAAGGCAAAAAAGTCGGGGTTGCGCTGCAAGGCCCGGTCAAACATGGTTTTCGCCTGGCGTTTTTTGCCCAGCTTCAGCAGCGCTTCGCCCCGTAGTCCCCAGAACAGTGCTTCGCGCTCCTCTGCCCCGATGGCGCGGTCCGCCAGGGCCAGCGCCTTTTGCGCATCACCCCTGGCAAGCGCCTCGCGCCCCGCATCATAGTCGGCGTAGGCCTGGCTGGTTGCCTTTAATCCGGCAATCCGCAACTGGTACTCCTCGCGTCCGACGCGCAGTCCAGCAGGAGCCGTGGCGGCATATCTGCGGTTGGCCTCGACCCGCTCCTGGGAAGGAGGATGGGAGGCGAACAGCCCCTCCAGCCAGCCTGGTGTGCGCCCTTTGGAGAGCCGCACGAAGGTTTCCTGCAGGGTGACTGCTGCGCGCGGGTCGTAGCCTGCGCGCAGCATGTATTTCATGCCGTAACGGTCCGACTCCAGCTCGGCGTCCCGGCCATACTTGGTGTTGATCAATTGGGCGCCGATGCCGGCCGCCCCGACTATCAGGTTCGCATATTTCTCCCCGGCCACTGCCATGCGGGTGGCAATTACGCCCATCTGCAACAGCATGCCCCGCTCCATGGAACGCGCTCCGTGGCGGGCTGCGGCGTGGACGATCTCGTGCCCTAGCACTGCGGCCAGCTCCGCTTCGGAGCCAAGCTCCAGGAGCAGGCCCCGGTTGACGGCGATCTTGCCTCCGGGCAGCGCCCAGGCATTGGGAACCGAGTTGTTGAGAACCACGAATTCGTAGGGCAAATCCGGCCGATCGCTGACCCTGGCCAACTTCTGGCCCACCTGGCTGACGTAGCGGGTGAGATCCGGATCCAGGCGGTAGGCGCCTCCCTGGGACTGCCGTGAAGGGAGGTAGTTCTGCTTTCCGATCTGGATCTCCTGCGCCTCGGATACCAGGTGCAACTCCCGTTTGCCGGTGACCGGGTTGGTGGCGCAGCCGGCCATCGCCAGCAGCAGAAGCAGCAGGGCGGGTAGCCGCAGCGTGTTTGGCAGCGTTTTGTTCATCATGTTTCCGTTACCGGGTTTATTGTACGCTCGCGCCGCCTGGCGGGGCCAGATCTGCGCTGCGGATCCGATTCAGGTGGAAACGGGCCTGCCGCAGTACTCATCCCAGCTGTTCACGATGACGCAGAACAGCTCGGCGGTGCGCTGTGCGTCGTACACGGCGGAGTGGGCCTGCTCCTCGTCCCACTCGATATTTGCTGCACGCATGGCGCGGGCCAGTACCGTCTGGCCGTATGCCAGGCCCGCCAGGGTGGCGGTGTCGAAGCTGCTGAAGGAGTGGAAGGGATTGCGCTTGATGCCGGTGCGCTCCACCGCCGCGTTGATAAAACCCAGGTCGAAGAAGGCGTTGTGCCCAACCAGGATGGCCCGGCTGCAGCCGGTTTCCTTCACCGCATTGCGGATCGGCTTGAAGATGTGCCCCAGGGCGTCGCACTCCAGGCGCGCGGCGCGCAGGGGGTGGTAGGGATCCACGCCGATGAAGTCCAGGGCGCTCTGCTCCAGGTTGGCGCCGGGAAACGGCTGTACATGAGTGGAGTGGGTGGCGTCCGGGTGCAGCTTTCCCTGTTCGTCCATGCGGATGATGACCGCGGCGATCTCCAGCAGGGCGTCGGTTTTGGGATTGAACCCGGCGGTCTCCACATCCACCACCACCGGCAGGAAGCCGCGGAAGCGCCCGGCTATTCCGTTTTGTCGAGCCTGTTCAGACATGGTCGAGACTCCACCCTATCCTCTCTCCATGATGCAGCGGAACCACCACTGCCGCCCCTCCCAGGGGGTAGTGCTGTGGTACGCTCCAGGGCCGCTCCACCAGCGTGATGCTCTCCCGGTTGCGTGGCAGGCCGTAGAAGTCGGCTCCGAAACCGCTGGCGAATTCCGCCAGCCGATCCAGCACCCCCTCCCGGGCGAACAGCTCGGCATAGAGCTCGATGGCGGCGTGGGCGGTGTAGATCCCGGCGCAACCGCAGGCCGACTCCTTGCTGTTGCGCGCGTGCGGGGCGCTGTCGCTACCCAGGAAAAAGCGCGGCGAGCCGGAGGTGGCCGCCTCCACCAGGGCCATACGGTGCTCCTCGCGCTTCAGCACCGGCAGGCAGTAGTGGTGAGGACGGATCCCCCCTGCCAGCATGGCGTTGCGGTTCATGGCCAGATGGTGGGCGGTGATGGTGGCGGCCAGATTGGGGCCGGCGCCATTCACGAACTCCACGGCCTCGCGGGTGGTTATGTGTTCCAGCACCACCTTCAGTTGCGGCAGGCGCTCCAGCAGGGGGGCCAGCACCCGCTCCAGGAAGAGCCGCTCCCGATCGAAGATATCCACTCCGGGATCGGTTACCTCCCCATGCACCAGCAGGGGTAGTCCCAGTTCCGCCATGGCCTCCAGCACCGCGCGGCACCGTTCGATATTGCGGACTCCGGCGGCCGAATTGGTGGTGGCCCCCGCTGGATAGAGTTTCACCCCATATACGTGGCCGCTCTGGCGGGCGCGCTCGATCTCCTCGGGGGTGGTGGCTTCCGTGAGATAGAGGGTCATCAGCGGCTGGAAACCGCTTCCCCGCGGCAGGGCCTCCAGAATACGCTTCCGGTAGGCCAGCGCCCGGGTGGTGGTGGTGACGGGTGGATTGAGGTTGGGCATGACGACGGCGCGTGCGAACCGCTCCGCCGTGTGGGGCAGTACGGCGGCCATGGTTGCACCATCGCGCAGATGGAGGTGCCAGTCGTCGGGACGGGGCAGGGTGATCTTCCGCATCGCTCAGTGTGAGATAAACCTATTTGTTTATATTCTAAAGGGTTTTGGTGTTGTTTTTATATCAGTCCATGTTCGGCGAAGGAGTAAGGATCCCCGTCTCCGATTATGAAGTGGTCCAGCACCCTGACGCCAACCAGCGCCAGTGCTTCGCCCAGCCTCCGTGTCAGGGAGCGATCCGCGCCGCTCGGCTCGCTTACCCCGGAGGGGTGGTTGTGGGCCAGAATCAGGGCGGCGGCGTTGTGGTGCAGGGCCCGTTTTACCACCTCCCGGGGATGGACCGAGGCGCCGTCGATGGTGCCCCGGAACAGCTCCTCAAAGGTGATGACCCGGTGGCGGTTGTCCAGGAAGAGGGCGGCAAATACCTCGTGGGGGTAGTGGCGCAGACGGGTGGTCAGATATTGCCGGGTTTGCCCGGGAGACGTGAGAGGATCACCGCGCTCCATGCGGCACTCCAGGTAGCGCCGCCCGATCTCCAGCACCGCCTGCAGCTGGACAAATTTTGCGGTGCCGATCCCCTTGACCTTGTGGAAGTCGTGTTCCGTGGCCTCCAGCAGGGGGCGTAGTCCCCCGAAGCAGTGCAGCATGTCACGCGCCAGATCCACGGCGGATTTGCCTGCCACCCCGTTGCGCAGCAGGATGGCCAGCAGCTCGGCGTCGGAAAGTGCCGTGGCGCCCCGCTGCAGCAGTTTCTCCCGCGGGCGTTCCGCGGCGGGCCAGTGATTGATGGACATGGCTCTGCTCCGCTGGTGGATCTGCCGCATATGATGCATGGAAAGGGGAGTGTCTGGAGCGTATGAGCGGAGATTTATATTATTTTTTACGGGTTTTCCCCGACCGTGGCGGGCGGGGTGGATGGTTCGCCACATCTTGCTGCCCCGGCGTTTGCCGCCGCTCCGGGGTGAAGTGGTGGAGCCGAGGAGGATCGAACTCCCGACCTTCGCATTGCGAACGCGACGCTCTCCCAGCTGAGCTACGGCCCCGTCAGTAGGAAGGAGTCATTCTAGTGGCGAAGCGGGGGAGCGATCAAGCGATGTGCTTCAGGCCCTTGCCAGGGAGGTGGACGGCTCCTGATCAGAGGTTGTCCCTTCCGGGCCATACAGCTCGAGTGGTTGCGGGCCGTCACGCAGGATGGAGAGGGTCTGCCGTATGCAGCGCATGTTCAGCTCCAGGATGCGGCCGTTGACCAGGTTCTGGTCGCGGCACCACTCCATTCTGGCGCGCAGCTTGCGCCACAAGGGCGCCAGCTCCCGGGACAGACTCGGGCTGCACTGCGCCATACAGTCCTGCAGGCCCTCTTCGTCGTTGGAGAATCCATACTGTTGCAGCAGGACGGCGCGCCGCTGGTGCAGCCGGGCGGTCTGTTCCAGTATCTGACGTTTTTCCGCCACTGCTTGCTCCAGGGCCTCGCTTTCCCTGGTCTCCAGCGCCACACGCTCTCGCTCCAGAGATTCCGCCAGACGCTTCAGGCAGATCTCCTCCTCGGACAGAAGGTCGGCCAGTTCCCGCTGGCCATCTCCGGGGAGCGCCATTAGCGGACGGTCTCCCCATGAAAATAGCTGTTCATCCGGTTACCTGCTCCACTCCTGCTCCATATCCAGCATCTTCTCGGCGATGCGCTGCGGGTTGATCTCGTAGCTCCCTTCGTCGATGGTCTGCTTGATCTCCGCCACCCGCCGACTGTCGACCACTGGCAGGGATGATATGGTGTTCTCCAGGCTGCGCAGGCGAGCCGCGGTGCTGGTAAGAGTTACGCCGTCCTGGGCGGCGGTAGTGGAGCTGCTCCGCTGCAAGGTGGCAGAGCCGTCGCGCTCCACGCCTACCCGTGCCATCTCCTCTGGCCCTTTCAGGGAGGGGTTGGGCGTGTTTCTGATATTTATGTTCATCGGTTGATTCTCCAGCTCTCTCTCTGGGGTTATCGTCTGACCCCAACAAAGCTTTAGCTGGTGACAGAGATATTATCGAGAGTGTGACGGAGTTCTCACGCTCACCACTCCCGGATCCGTGACGACGGCCTCCACGATTTTCCTCGAACTGCTGTTACGGACCTTTATCAGATCGCCTTGAGCACCATCGGCAAGGGCGGTTCCGGTGGCCTGGATCTCGATCCCTGCGGAGCGAGCCACTATCGTGACCTGCTCCCCCCGGCGCACCAGGCGCGGAGCTTCCACCATGTGAGGGGTGACCACCGATCCTGCCGCAATATGCTGTTTCGCCACCATGCCGACGATGTGCCGGCTGTCATCTATGTAGCCAAGCTTTAGTGTGGCCAAGTCGTACCGCACCATCTTTATGTCTGCGGCGGAGATTGGCGTGCCGCGCGTGAGTGAACGCGAGCTGACCGCAACTGGCTTGAACAGCTGCACATAGGCCGGTACATATATGGTCCAGGGTGATGTACCGGTACAGCGCACGCCGATGGTGGTGTTGCCGATGACGGAGCTGCCCGCAGGCTGGAACGCTTCGATCTGCTCGCTGCAGAGAGGCAGTCGCAGTTTGGCCCCGAGCCGGCCGATCCTGGTTTTGGGAGGGACGCCGTAGCCGGTGGTCTGTTCAGAAATGAACGTTGTAACGACGCTGCGGATGGAGTCGAGAGACTGGATCTGGCTGGCGATGGCATACGTCGTAAGGGGCAGCAGGACCATCATGCCACAAGCAAACGTATATTTAAGGTTTTTCTTCATCGGTTCGATATATCTTAGCATCTTTATCCCGTTCACCATGGAGAACAAGCAAAATGTTGGCCAACGGCGCAATTAGTTCCGACGAATACAAGAGGTTTCAGGAGTTTCTGGAACAGGTTGCGGGTATCGTGCTGGGACGCAACAAGCAGTATCTGGTGGATAGTCGCCTTGGCTATATCATGGCGGAAGAGGGGATCGCCACGCTGGGCGAGCTGTTGTCCCGTATTCAGGGGTTGGGAGATCCGAAGCTGCGCGAGCGCGTTATCGACGCCATGACCACCAACGAAACCCTCTGGTTTCGGGACAGCAAGCCCTACCGTTTGCTGGAGCAGCTCATTCTGCCCAAATTTGCGGGGAGGCCGCTACGCATCTGGTCGGCGGCATGTTCGTCGGGCCAGGAGCCCTATTCCATAAGTTTCACCGTGGAGGAGTTCCGGGAGAGGAATCCCGCGGCTGCCCCCTCGCGGGTGGAGATCGTGGCCACCGATCTCTCGGGTTCGATGCTGGCGAGCGCCAAGGCGGCCGAATATGATGCCATGAGCATCGCGCGCGGCCTGACCACGCAGCAGAAGCAGAAGTTCTTCGATCAGCGGGGGCAGCACTGGGTGGTGAAGCCGCAGTACCGCCGTGGCGTCAGCTTCCGCAAGCTCAATCTGCAGGACAGCTTCAGCGCGCTCGGAAGATTTGATGTCGTCTTCTGCCGTAATGTGCTGATCTATTTCTCGGCGGAGCTGAAGCGTGACATTCTCAATCGCATGGCCGACGTGCTGCACCCGGAGGGGTATCTGATACTTGGCAGCTCCGAGTCCGTGAATGGCTACAGCGAGAGGTACCATACCGAGCGCCACCCGCAGGGGGTGCTGTTCCGGCCGTCGGGTGACGCTGGGGAGTAGTATCGCGTTTTCGGTCCGGGTCGCATGGGGCGCCGCTGAGCCACCTCCCTACGCCGTTTTGCCGGACAGCAGCTCGAGCAGCCTTTCCACCGCCTGGATGCGCCGCTCCCCGTCCGGCAGCTCCTGGATGATGCGCAGCTTGTCCTGACCGTCCAGCCGGTAGCGGCCGGGCTGTTTCTGGACAAGCTGTATGATGGTCATCGGATCCACGTCGGGTTGCTCCCCGAAGATGATCCGACCGCCCTGCTCTCCCATGTCGATCTTGCGGATCCCCAGAGGGTTGGCCATAAGCTTGAGTCCGGTGATACGGAACAGGTTCACGGTCTGCTCCGGCAGCAGCCCGAAGCGGTCGATCATCTCTACCCGCAGCTCGCGCAGCTCATCCTGATCGGCCGCGCTGGCGATCCTCTTGTACATCACCAGCCGGGTGTGCACGTCCGGCAGGTAGTGATCGGGGATGAGGGCGGGGATGTGCAGCTCTACCTCGGCGCCATGGTCCAGGGGCCGATCCAGCTCCGGCTGTTTGCCCGCCTTGAGCGCCTTGACCGCCCGCTCCAGCAGTTCCGAGTAGAGGCTGAAGCCGATCTCCTGCATCTGGCCGCTCTGCCCTTCGCCCAGCAGCTCGCCGGCGCCGCGGATCTCCAGATCGTGGGTGGCGAGGGTGAAACCGGCCCCCAGATCCTCGATGGACTCCAGCGCCTCCAGCCGTTTCAGCGCGTCGGCGGTGATCAGCTTGCGCGGCGGGATTATCAGGTAGGCGTAGGCCCGGTGGTGGGAGCGCCCCACCCGGCCACGCAGCTGGTAGAGCTGGGCCAGGCCGAAGCGATCGGCGCGGTCGATGATGATGGTGTTGGCGCTGGGCACGTCGATACCGGTCTCGATGATGGTGGTGCAGACCAGCAGGTTGAAGAGCTGGTGATAGAAGTCGGCCATCACCCGCTCCAGCTGGCGCTCGCCCATCTGGCCATGGGCGATCTCGATCCGCGCCTCGGGCACCAGTTTTCCGATGGTGGCCGCGGTCTTCTCTATGGTTTCCACCTTGTTGTGCAGGAAATAGACCTGGCCGCCGCGCTTGATCTCGCGCAGGATGGCCTCGCTCAGCAGGGTGTCGCTCCACTCGCTGACGAAGGTCTTCACCGGCAGGCGCCGCGCCGGCGCGGTGGCGATGACCGAGAACTCCCGCAGCCCCGAGAAGGCCATGTTGAGGGTGCGGGGAATGGGGGTGGCGGTCAGGGTGAGGATGTCCACCTCGGAGCGCAGCGCCTTGAAGCGCTCCTTCTGGCGCACGCCGAAGCGGTGCTCCTCGTCGATGATCACCAGTCCGAGCTGCTTGTATTTCACCCCCTCCTGCAGCAGCTTGTGGGTGCCGATGATGATGTCGATGGTGCCGTTCTCCAGTCCGGCCAGCACCTGCTGCTGCTCCTTGCGGGAGCGGAAGCGGGAGATGGACTCGATATTGACCGGCCAGTCGGCGAAGCGGTCCT
>DRMK01000155.1 GCA_011322575.1 Gammaproteobacteria bacterium | reverse complement strand
AGGATGGGCAGTCCCGCGATCTCCGCTACCGAATGGTTGATGAGGCGGAAGCCGAATATGTCCGGGATGAAGCGGATGGTCAGGGTGCTGTGGCGCAGCTCGTGCAGGATCTCCCGGATGCGCTGTTCGGCAGGGAATGGCAACGCCAGCCAGACTTCGTCGATGTCCTCCTTTTCCAGCAAGGCAAGAAGCTCCCTGCTGCCGCACTTCACCTCGATGCCGTCTATGATGGTCCCGCGCAGCCGCTGATCGTCGTCGACGAAACCCACCACGTCGAGCCCGGTCCAGGCGGCCTCACGGATGCGCCGCGCCACGTCCCGCCCCAGGTTGCCGGCGCCGACGATTACGATGTGGCGCTGGTTCCAGCCCTGCTTGCGCATGATGCGCAGGATTTGGGCCAGCGCCATGCGGAACAGCAACAGCAGGCCCCAGCCGGTTGCGGCCCAGATCATTGCCCACTGGCGGGAGAATGTGGCGCTGGTCTTGGTGAGGAAGGCGATGACAATCAGCAGCAACAGGATGGTCAACCAGGAGATGGTGATCCTGTGCAGCTGGTTGAGGCGGCTTTTGCCGCGCCAGGAGTGGTACATGCCGAAGCGGGGGAACACCACCGCGGTCAGCAGTGCCGCCAGAAGGAGGGCTACCTGGTAGTGGGGGAACAGTTCCCACTCCCCGAAGCGCAGACCGAACGCCAGATGGCCACTCAGCGCCACCGCAACCACGTCGGCCAGGCGCGTGATGGTAGTGAGCGTGGAGGAGTGCTGTTTCAGTAGTCCACTGGGAAGCATGTTCGGTCAGCTTGTTTCAGGCATGGTCAGGCGAGTTGACGCAACACATATTGCAGGATGCCGCCGTGTCGATAGTACTCTACCTCTTGGGGGGTGTCGATGCGCACCTGGGCCTGGAAACTGCATTCCCCGCCACCCTCCTTGCAGGCGGTGACGGTAACCGCCCTGGCGGTGCCGTCCCCGAGTCCGGTGATGGAATATGATTCGCTGCCATCCAGCCCCAGGGAACCGGCATTTTCACCCTCCACGAACTGCAGCGGCAGGATACCCATGCCCACCAGGTTGGAGCGGTGGATACGCTCGTAGCTCTCGGCGATCACCGCCCGCACGCCGAGCAGACGTGGCCCCTTGGCCGCCCAGTCACGGGATGAGCCGGAACCATACTCCCTCCCCGCTATTACGATCAGGGGAACGCCCGCCTCCCGGTAGCGCATCGCCGCATCGTAGATGGGCATCAGCTCGCCATCCGGCTGGTAGCGGGTGATTCCGCCTTCGGTGCCCGGTGCCAGCAGGTTGCGCAGGCGGATGTTGGCAAAGGTGCCGCGCATCATAACCTCGTGGTTGCCGCGCCGTGAGCCGTAGGAGTTGAAATCGGCCGGTGCGACCCCCCGCTCACGCAGATACCTGCCCGCCGGGCTGTCCGGCTTGATGGCCCCTGCCGGAGAGATGTGGTCGGTGGTGACCGAGTCACCCAGCAGCGCCAGGACCCGCGCCCCCTGAATATCGGCCAACGGTGCGGGCTGGCGCATCATGTCGCGGAAGTAGGGCGGATTCTGGATATAGGTGGAGTCGGGAGACCAGTCGAACAGCTCGCCAGAGGGGGCGTCCAGCTCCAGCCAACGCTGGTCTCCCTGTTTCATATCGGCGTAGACGGAGCTGAATCCTTCGGGACTCAGGCCTGCGGCGATGGCCTGGTCGATCTCTGCGCTGCCCGGCCAGATCTCCCTCAGGTAGACCGGCTTTCCCTGCTGGTCGTGACCGAGCGGCTCGTTGTAGAGATCGATGTCCATACGTCCCGCGATGGCGTAGGCCACCACCAGCGGAGGGGAGGCGAGATAGTTCATCTGTACCTCGGAGTGGATGCGCCCCTCGAAGTTGCGGTTGCCCGACAGCACTGCGCATACCGCCAGGTCGTCGGCACGGATGGCCGCGCTGATGGGCTCCGCCAGCGGCCCGGAGTTGCCGATGCAGGTGGTGCAGCCATAGCCCACCACGTGAAAGCCGAGCCCCTCCAGCTCCTCCAGCAGGCCGCTGCGTTCCAGGTAGTGGGTTACCACCCGCGAGCCCGGTCCCAGGGAGCTCTTCACCCAGGGTTTCACCGTCAGCCCCTTGCGGCGCGCGTTGCGCGCCAGCAGCGCCGCGCCCAGCATTACGGAGGGGTTGGAGGTGTTGGTGCAGGAGGTGATGGCGGCGATCACCACCATGCCGTCGTTCAGATAGAAGCGCTCGCCGTTGTGGTTTACCTCCACCTGCCCACGGTGGGCTCCCTGCTGCTCCACACCTACCGCAGTGTGCCCCCCTTCGTCGCTGAAGCGGTCGATCTCCGCGCTCTCCCTGGGGAGCAGGCCGTTCTTCTCCAGCAGGGCGTCTATGGTGGCGCGGATGGCGGGTTTGGCGCCGCGCAGCGGTATCCTGTCCTGGGGGCGGTGCGGCCCTGCCAGACAGGGCTCGATGGCGCCGAGATCGATAGGGATGACGTCACTGTAGTCAGCTTGGGGCGCCGCCGGATCGCGGAACAGCCCCTGTTCCCGGGCGTAGCTCTCGATCAGCGCCAGCTGCTGTTCACTACGCCCGGTAAGACGCAGGTACTCCAGCGCCTCGCCGTCGATGGGAAAGATACCGCAGGTGGCGCCGTACTCGGGGGCCATGTTGGCGATGGTGGCGCGGTCCGCCAGGGGCAGGTGATCCAGTCCGCTGCCGAAAAACTCCACGAATTTGCCCACCACTCCGTAGCTGCGCAACCTCTCCACCACCGTCAGCACCAGGTCGGTAGCGGTGGTGCCCTCGGGCAGCCTGCCATCCAGACGCACCCCGATCACCTGGGGAATCAGCATGGAGACCGGCTGGCCCAGCATGGCTGCTTCCGCCTCGATCCCGCCGACTCCCCAGCCCAGCACGCCGAGGCCGTTGATCATGGT
>DRMK01000154.1 GCA_011322575.1 Gammaproteobacteria bacterium | reverse complement strand
GCCGATGTCGGCAGCCACCTGGGCGACGGTGACGGGATGGTCGTACTGGCGCCGAGAGCCGTCGGGGAGCACGATCGCAGGCATGCAACTATCCTCCAGTGGTGACCCATACGAGAGGTCACTTGGCAACAAACAAAAAGCACCGCCAGAGATTCTGCCGGTGCTCGTTCCGGTAGCCGGTAGTGGTAGGCGCGATTGGACTCGAACCAACGACCCCCACCATGTCAAGGTGGTGCTCTAACCAGCTGAGCTACGCGCCTGTCGTTTCAGGGCGTGTACCTTACCATATGGCCGGGATTTGAAACAAGGCGGTAATAGCCCCGGAAACTGCGGCCGCTTCGGGCCGGAAACGCAGCCTGCGCGGGGATTCTGGCGACCGGAAGAGATATTCGGGTTAGAATGACGCCCCGAGACCCGAATCTCCGGAACCACAATCAATGTCAGAATCGAAACAGGCAGCCCTGGACTACCACGCGCTTCCCACCCCGGGGAAGATCGCCACCCGCATAAGCAAACCGTGCGACTCCCAGCGGGAGCTGTCGCTGGCCTACACTCCGGGGGTGGCCGAGCCGGTGCGCGAGATCGTGGCGGATCCCGCCAACGCCTGGCGCTATACCGGCAAGGGCAATCTGGTAGCAGTGGTCACCGACGGCAGCGCCGTTCTCGGACTGGGGAAAACCGGTCCGCTGGCGGCCAAGCCGGTGATGGAGGGAAAGGCGGTGCTGTTCAAGCGCTTCGCCGGCATCGATGTGTTCGACATCGAGGTGCAAGCCGCCAGTCCCGAGGAGTTCATCCGGACGGTGCAGGCCATCTCCCCCACTTTCGGAGGTATAAACCTGGAGGACATCGCCGCGCCCCACTGCTTCACCGTCGAACGGGAGCTGCGGCAGCGGCTGGAGATTCCGGTATTCCATGATGATCAGCACGGCACGGCGGTCATCATAGCCGCCGGCCTGCTCAACGCGCTCCAGTTGCAGGAGAAGCGCCTGGAAGAGGTAAAGCTGGTCTGCCTGGGAGCGGGGGCGGCCGGGATCGCCTCCATGCGGCTGCTGTGCAGGTTGGGGCTGCAGCGGGACAACATCCGGCTGATTGACCGGCATGGAGTAATCCGCTCGCAGCGGGAGGATCTGAACGAGTACAAGCGGGAGTTCGCCGCCACCACCTGTGAGCGTACCCTGGAGGAGGCCATGCGGGGGGCCGACGTGCTCATCGGCGTCTCCGGCCCCGGCCTGATCAGCCCGGAGATGGTGCGCTCCATGGCCGACCGCCCCATCCTGTTCGCCCTCTCCAATCCCGATCCGGAGATCCATCCGGCCCAGGCCAGGATGGCGCGCGGGGATCTGATCATTGCCACGGGACGCTCGGACTACCCGAACCAGGTAAACAACGTGCTGGGCTTCCCCTTCATATTCCGCGGGGCGCTGGATGTGCGGGCGCGCTGTATCAATGACGCCATGAACATAGCAGCAGTCCACGCCCTGGCCGATCTGGCGCAACGGCCGGTACCTCCAGAGGTGCGGGAGATCTACGGCGGGCGGCCGCTGGAGTTCGGGAAGGAGTACATCATCCCGACGCCATTCGATCCGCGGCTGATAGAGCTGGTTCCGGACGCGGTGGCGAATGCGGCGATTGAATCGGGAGTATCCAGATTGTCCGGGAGGCTGCACTCCCCGGACGCGGCGGTGTAGAATAGGAGGACCACAGGCAGGAAACCGAATCGTATGTCACAGCAACTCCCCCTCATCATGGAACCGGAGCAGCTCGAGCAGCTGCTTGGCGAAGACAATCTGCTGGTGGTGGACATGTCGCGCAAAAGCAGCTACCTGGAGCACCACATCCCGGGAGCGGTGCATCTGGAGTGCACCAGCATCCTCGCCAACCGCAGGCCGGTGATGGGCCTCGTGCCATCCGCCATGCGTCTCGAAGAGGTGCTGTCCAACATCGGCATGAGCAACGACACCACGGTGGTGGCCTGCGACGACGAAGGGGGCGGCAAGGCGGGCCGCCTACTCTGGACCCTGGACCTGCTGGGACACCGCAACCGCTCCCTGCTCAACGGGGGCATGTGCGCCTGGCGGGCCGAGAACCGGCCGCTCAGCAGCGAGCGGGCAAGCCAGCCACCCGGAGACTACATGGCCAGACTGGGCAGCAAGCAGCTGATAACCAGACAGGAGTTGCTGGAGTCGCTGGACGATCCCGGCATGGCGCTGCTGGATACCCGCTCCCCCGCCGAGTTCCGCGGGGAGGACCTGCGGGCCGCACGGGGGGGCCACATCCCGGGAGCGGTAAACCTGGAGTGGACCCGGCTGATGGACCCGGAGCGTAATATGCGCCTCAAGCCGGAGGCCGAGCTGCGCGCCATGCTGGAACCGCTCGGCATTACACCGGACAAGAGCGTGGTGGTCTATTGCCAGACCCACCACCGCTCGTCGCTGGTCTACGTTGCCCTCAAGGCGCTCGGCTACCCTTCGGTCAAGGGGTACGCCGGTGCCTGGTCCGAATGGGGCAACGATCCCGACACGCCCATTGAGACATAGCCCCAGTACTTCACCCCGCCGCTAAAGTTCGCTTCCGCTGCCAGCCGAAAGAATCAGGCCAACTGCCCGGAACTGCGGAGCATCACCGGGTACCGCTGAACCCGATTCCGTCTCTCCATCCTTCGAAACCCCTTTGCCGTCGCTCCCTTTCCGTTTTGTGACTCAAGCCCCCTCCGTGGACGGCCGATAAGGGATATATAGCGAAATGTCGCCGCGGCCCGCCGCCGGCGGGTACAACACCGAGGCGGATCCAACAACGCGAGTCTTACCAGACGATATGCCTTCACGGGGGAGAGGGGAAGCCAATGAGAACCACCATACATATCTTGATACTGCTGCTTGGCAGCTGGGGCTGGCATACCGGATACGCGGCGCAGCAGTGCGCCACTCCCGACAGCACCGTTCTCAGCTCCATAGTGCGCATAGCGGGAGATGACGGCAGCGCCGGCAGCGGAGTAGTGATAGCACCCAACAGGGTCCTCACCGCCGCCCACGTACTGAACGAAGCCAAGACCGCCTATGTGGGTTATAACGAAACTTTCAAAGAAGCGCGTATGCTGTTGATCGATGATGAGAATGATCTTGCGCTTCTGGAGGTGCCAACCGACGATCTCCCTTCCCTTCAGCCGGGCACCAGGGACCTGCGAGCCAACGACCGGGTGTGGGCGGTGGGTTACCCCCGCGCCGGAGATCTGACCATGACTCCTGGCGTGCTGGAGCGGGACGATGGCTCTACCCTGCACACCAGCGCCGAGATAGACTCGGGTGACTCAGGTGGCGGCCTGATCGGGTGCCAGGAGGGGCACCACATCCTGGCGGGGATGCTGCGTGGCTACGGGGCCATCAAGCAGGACGGAGAGTACATCAAGATAGCAAACTACTCCGCCTCGGTCGCCGCGCGCAACATTTCCGAGTTTATCTTGGTAAGCAACATACTGGCCGCAAACGGAACCATCGATATGCGCTAGTACTCTTTCAAGGTAATAAATTAGGATTCAGCGTCCCTGTGGTGTTTCGCGGCAAGGCGCAGTGCGCAGGCAAGGGTTGTTCCCTTGTCAAGCACTGCAACGCCGCAGCGGAACACCACAGGGACGCCCGAAGGGTTGGT
>DRMK01000153.1 GCA_011322575.1 Gammaproteobacteria bacterium | reverse complement strand
GCGGAGCTGAATGACTACCTGCTGCAGACAGCGCTGGACGGCGCACATCTGTACGTGAACGGAGAATCCCCACCGATCAGCGGCGGGTCGCTGGAGAGCCTGGCCCGGGACTACATACTGGTGAAGTCCGCTATAGAGAGGCTATCGGGGCGTTTCAATGGCGAAATCCTGGAGAAACTGATCTACATACCGGCGCTGCAGCCCGAGGATCTGCAGAACAGGGGAAGGCTGCAGGAGTGGGTAACGGAACTCGGGGGAGTGCTCAACAGTGACAGCAGCGGCAGCGCGCACTACTCCTTCGTGGTGGAGAGTGACGGGCAGGAACGGCAGTACCGCATCAGGGCGGAGGTTACCCGACACGGGGTGAAGAACAGCTACATATATGACTCGTTATTTTTTAACTCATCAGAATATTCAATAATTCGTAAATTAAATCAGGAGCTGGACGGCCTGCTGGAAGAGGGAGCATTCATCCAGCGTGGCGAGAGAAGGCAATCGGTATCCAGCTTCAGGCAGGTAATGGAGTGGCTGATGCAACAGGCCAAGCGGGGGCAGGACATCCAGCGTTACAAGGGGCTTGGGGAGATGAACCCGGAACAGCTCTGGGAGACCACCATGGATCCCGAAACCCGCCGCTTGCTGCAGGTGAGAATCGAGGATGCCATCGCGGCGGACGAGATCTTCACCACGCTGATGGGTGATCAGGTGGAACCACGCCGGGAGTTCATTGAGAACAACGCCCTTTCCGTTACCAATCTTGACGTGTGAGGTAAAAAGGGCCCCGCGACGTTTCGAGTGGAACCTGCCAACAGCATCACGTTCGGCAAGGGGGATTGGGGTGCCGAAAGACTTGCTATTGTTTGTAAGTTATTGATTGTTATGTAGGATATGTGTTGCAAACCAGGAGATCCCCAATCCCCAATGTAAGAAGTTTTGGGTCCGGAAAGACCCTGTCCAGGGTGGCGGGCCTCTGAAAAACATCCGCCGATTCCACACGAAATGACGAAGAGCCGTAGAAAGAGTAGCTATACTCTTTCCAACCGACGCATGTAGGCCGCTCCATCCAGCGTAGAGCCGTCTTGCTGGGCCTGCCACAGCTCGGCCGCCAGACACTCCATCATGCGATGTTCGGCCCGGTGCGCGTCACCCAGTTTCACCAGCAGTCTTCCATGGATCTTACGGATGCCGGAGGGCTGATCGCTCCCGATCTGCTCGCGGATGGAGACGTGCAGCGCCAGATGCAGGAAAGGGTTGCTCTCCCCCAGCTCCGGATTGGCCTCCATCCCCAGTGCCGCTTCCCGATCCTCCAGCAGTTCATGGTACTCGGGATGCATGGAGATCACCTCCCCGATCTGCTGCTCCAGCGGCTGGAGGGGAAGGTTGTTGCGGTATCTCTCCCAGACTTCACAGTAGAAGAGGCGCAGACGGTTACGATCTTGGGTAAACAGCATTCAGTCCAGCTCCTTCTGCCGGTATTCGCACAGATTCTCGATGACGCAGGAGCCGCAGCGCGGTCTGCGGGTGGTACAGACATAGCGGCCGTGCAGGATCAGCCAGTGGTGGGCGTTCTGCCGAAACTGTTGCGGAACATGCTTCAGCAGTTTTTCCTCCACCTCCCGAACCGTTTTGCCGCGTGCCAGGCCGGTCCGGTTGGCTACCCGGAAGATATGGGTGTCCACCGCTATGGTGGGCTGGCCGAAGGCGGTATTCAGAATAACATTGGCGGTCTTGCGCCCCACCCCGGGCAGGGACTCCAGCGCCTCGCGCTCGGCGGGTACCTTGCCTCCAAATTTCTCCACCAGGATTCGGCATGTGGCGATGATGTTTTTCGCCTTGCCGTTGTAGAGACCGATGGTCTTGATATAGCGTTTCAGGCCCTCCTCCCCCAGCCGCAGCATCGCCCGAGGGGTGCTGGCGTGGCGGAACAGCTCCGCGGTGGCCTTGTTGACACTTTTGTCAGTGGCCTGGGCTGAGAGAATGACCGCTATCAGCAGCTCGAAAGGGGAGCTGTAATTCAGTTCGGTGGTTGGGTGCGGATTAGCGGCCTGCAGCCTTTCGAAGATTTCGCGCCGCTTCCGATCGTTCATTGGCCCTGCGCTACTGCCGTGGACTGCTTTTCCCTCGAAGCGATCCTTTCACTGCGGGTCTCCACGAGGTTTTTGAGTGCTATCAATATTCCCAGACCGATAAAGGCGCCGGGCGGCAGGATGGCCAGCAGGAAACCGCGGTACTCCTTGATGACGGTCACGGTGAGCACGCTGGCCCACTCCCCAAACATGAGATGGGCATTGGCGAACAGGGTGCCTGAACCGATGACCTCCCGCATCGCGCCCAGAACCACCAGTACGGCGGTAAAGCCGATCCCCATGGCAAGCGCATCCACGAAGGCGGGTAGCGGAGGATTCTTGACCGCGAAACTCTCCGCCCGGCCCAGAATGGCGCAGTTGGTTACGATCAAGGGAATAAAGATCCCCAGGATATTGAAAAGCTCGTGAAACCAGGCGTTCATGGCCAGCTCGATGGCGGTCACCAGGGAGGCTATGATCATCACGAACGCCGGCAGGCGGATCTCCGGCCGGACGATATTGCGGATGGAGGAGACGATAAGATTGGAGGCGATCAGCACCAGCGTGGTTGCCAGACCAAGCCCCAGGCCGTTGATGGTGGTGTTGGTGACCGCGAGCAACGGACACAGTCCCAGAATCTGTACCAGGGCGACGTTGTTGGACCAGAGTCCGTTGCGTGCAATATCCGAATAGTCGTTACTCATGCCTTACCTCCGCGGGAGCCGCGCTGCGGGCAAAAATCTCCTTGCGATGGCCGGAAAAGTATTTCAAGGTGCGATAGACGCACTTGACCACCGCCCTGGGGGTAATGGTGGCACCGGTGAACTGGTCGAACACCCCTCCGTCCCGCTTTACCGCCCAGCCCTGCTCGTCCGGATCTTTCAGACTGCGGCCGGTGAAGCCGTGAATCCAGTCG
Source organism: Gammaproteobacteria bacterium (assembly GCA_011322575.1). Taxonomy (GTDB): domain Bacteria; phylum Pseudomonadota; class Gammaproteobacteria; order Thiohalospirales; family Thiohalospiraceae; genus DRMK01. The sequence goes on along the minus strand of DRMK01000153.1, from coordinate 7,952 downwards.
GAGTGCTGCTCGTCTATGGCGTCCCCCAGCCCCGGTGTCTCCCGATGTGACACGACCCGTACTCCGGCGATGGTTTCATCCTGATTTATGGCCACCAACAGATGGATGGCACCGTTGTAGCCATCCGGCGCCACCACCAAAAAAACCGCCGCCTCCGGCCTGCCCATGAGCCGCGCCCGGTATACGGTGGCGGGATACCTGCGCGGGGCGAGCTCCGGATCGGTTATCTGGATGGTGTCGCTGACCATGTCATTGTCATACCGGGTAGGCGGAATCAGCGCGTTGAGCCGTTTGAGCAGCGCCTCCCGGTGGTTGGCGGCGATCCGCTGCGCGGTAAGTTCGTGGGTGACCGCCACCAGCGTGGCGCCCACCATGCCAAACAGGGCGAGCAGCAGGGCGCTGGTCAGGATCTTTTTAAGCATCGCCGCTTCCATCATGGCCATACACCCGTGGCTTGGTGTAGTGATCGATGGTGGGGGCAGCCATGTTCATCAGCAGGACGGCGAAAGCGACCCCGTCCGGAAACCCGCCCCAGCTGCGTATCACATAGATCAGCACGCCAATCCCCGCTCCGTACCAAAGCCTGCCCAGGTTCGAGGTTGCCGCCGTCACCGGATCGGTGGCTATGAAGAAGGCCCCCAGAATCGCGGCCCCGCTGAACAGATGGAACAGCGGCGAGGGGCTGTGTTGGGGATCCAGCACGAAAAAGAGGGAGGAGATGGCGAACAGGGAGCCAAGTGTTGCCACGGGAATATGCCAGTTGATCACGCGCCGGTAGATCAGCCACACCCCTCCGGCCAGCAGAAGCAGGTCGATCCAGATCCATCCCTTGCCTCCCACCAGGCCGAACACCGGATGGTTCGCCATGATTTCGGAGGTGGTGTGGCCAAGCCCCAGCTGGGTTTTCATCGCGTCCAGAGGGGTGGCTGCCGTGAGGGCGTCTATGGTGAGGCCGGAGGGGAGCGTGGCGCCGAAGACATATCCCAGGGTGGCAGCTGGATCCAGCGTGTGTTCGGCAAGCTGGGCCGGCAGGAGCCAGAGGGTCAGCTCGCGCGGAAAGGAGACCAGCAGAACCACGTAGCCGATAATGGCGGGGTTGAACGGGTTGAAACCGAGCCCGCCATACAGGTGCTTGGCCACTACGATGGCGAAGGCCACTCCGATGGTGGTCAGCCACCACGGGGCCAGGGGCGGCAAGGCAAAGGCCAGCAACAGGGCGGTAAGGATGGCGCTGCCATCCGTAATGGCGGGCTGCAGGGGGCGGCCACGCAGCGCTAGCATGATCGCCTCGCAAAGCAGGGCCACGCCGGTAGCCAGCAGCATGTTGACCACCACGCCCCAGCCAAACAGCCAGGCGTAGGCAGCGGCCGCTGGCAGCAGGGCCAGAATCACCCGGAACATCATCCCCCGGGTACTGAAAGGGGGGTTGTGAATGTACGGCGAGCTGAGGGCTTTCTTAAACATCGTCCTGCGCAGCTCCCTGTTTGCCGGCCCGGGCCCGCTCCAGCGCGGCTTGAATGGCGGCCTTCTTGCTTTCATCGCTTGGGCCGGGTCTCTTACGGGCGTGGCGAGCAGCCCGCTCCGCCTTCTCCCGCGCCAGGCGCTGTTCCCGAAGTTCGTGGCGCTCGCGCGCAATATCCGCCTTGCGCTTCTGCTCCTGCCGGGCCCGGATTTCGCTCTTGGCAAACCGGTAGTAGTGCACCAGCGGGATGTTGCTGGGGCAAACATAGGCGCAGCAGCCGCACTCTATGCAGTCGAATAGATCATACTCGCGCAGCCGGTCGAAATCCTTGGCCCGGGCATGCCAGTACATCTGCTGGGGCAGCAGTGACATGGGGCAAGCCTCGGCGCAGTTGCCGCAGCGGATGCAGGGCATGACCTCGGGATGCTCTATCTCCCCCCGGCCCACCGCCAGCAGGCAGTTGCCGGTCTTCACCAGCGGTACTCCAAGGCTTGCCAGGGAGATCCCCATCATGGGGCCACCCATGATCACCTCCTGGACGGCCCCCGGATCGGTTCCGCACAGCTGGAGCAGCTCCTCCACGGGTGTTCCAATCAGCACCTCCAGATTGCGTGGCTCGGCCACAGCGCCGCCGGTTATGGTCACGTAGCGGGAGATGAGAGGCTCCCCCAGCTCCACGGCGCGATAGACCGCCACTGCGGTGGATACATTGTGGCACACCACCCCTACCTGTACCGGCAGCCCGCCGCTGGGAACCTCCTGCCCGGTCACCACCCGAATGAGCTGCTTCTCGCCTCCAGCGGGATAGCGGGCCGGAATGGTGACGATTTCGATATCGTCGGCATCCTCTTTCATGCTTCCTAGCGCCTGCCGCAAGGAGCGCTCCGCTTCAGGCTTGTTGTCCTCGACGGCGATTATGCAGCGCCGGGCCTGGACGGCACGGCGTATGATCAACAGTCCCCGCAGGATCTGCTCCGGGCGTTCGCGCATCAGCATGTCGTCGCTGGTGATGTAGGGCTCGCACTCGGCCCCGTTGAGGATTAGCGTCTTGATGGTCCTGCCGGGATTGAGCTTGATGAAGGCGGGAAATCCAGCGCCGCCTAGCCCGACGATCCCGGCCTGCCGGACCGTCTCCCTGATCTCGGCCGGCTCCAGCTGCCGGAAATCACGCTGCTCCCGCTCCACCCAGCGCTCCTCGCCATCCGTTTCAATGGTGATACAGGGGGCGGAGAGGCCGGAGGGGTGCGGTACGGGATGCTCTCCAATGGCCACCACCTTCCCCGAGCTGCTGGCGTGCAGCGGAGCGCTGACGAATCCGGCCGGACTGGCGATCATCTGCCCCTTCAGCACCTCTTCTCCCTCCGCTACCAGTGGCTCAGCCGGCGCTCCAAGGTGCTGGGAGAGCGGCAGGATCAACCGCTTCGGTAGCGGCGCCGGCTCCACCGGCCGGGTGGTGGAGATCTCCTTGTGCCCGGGCACCTCGATACCACCGTGAAACGACCAGAGCCTCATGGGGCGTCTCCGTTCGCCACCTTCGGTAGGGGCCACTTCCAGTGACTGATGTCCTCCTCGACCGGAACCATGCTGATCACATCCACCGGACAGGGCTCCACACACAACTCGCATCCCGTACACTCATCGGCAATGACCGTATGCATCTGCTTGGGCGCCCCCAGGATGGCATCCACCGGACAGGCCTTGATGCACAGGGTACAGCCGATACAGTCCGACTCGTCGATAAAGGCCACCATGGGAGGCTTTTCGGCGCCACGATCCGGATCGAGCGGTTTGGGCTCCCGACCCAGCAGATCGGCCAGCGCCTGGATCACCTGTTCTCCTCCCGGCGGGCACTGGTTGATATCTGCCTCTCCCGAGGCGATGGCCTCGGCATAGGGGCGGCAACCCGGATAGCCGCACTGGCCGCACTGGGTCTGTGGCAGGATGGCATCGATCTGATCGGCCACCGGATCTCCCTCCACCCTGAAGCGTATGGAGGAGTAGCCCAGCAACAGCCCGAACACGAGCGCCAGAAAGGTAAGGGCCAGGGCCGCACTCAGCATGGACTATCCTTTTACCAGGCCCGAGAAACCGATAAAGGCCAACGACATCAGTCCGGCGGTTACCAGGGCGATGGCGGGACCCCGGAAGGCAACGGGAACGTCCGCCACCTCGATCCGCTCCCGCATGGCGGCGAACATCACCAGTACAAGGGAGAACCCGACGGAGGCACCGAAACCGTACAGCGCCGACTGGATGAAATTGTGTTCCGCCTGCACGTTGAGCAGGGCCACGCCGAGCACCGCGCAGTTGGTGGTGATCAGCGGCAGAAAGATCCCCAGCACCCGGTAGAGCAGCGGACTGGTCTTGTGAACCACCATCTCGGTGAACTGCACCACCACAGCGATCACGAGAATGAAGGCGATGGTGCGCAGGTACTCGATTCCCAGCGGCGAGAGCAGGTATTCGTTGACGAGATAACTGCAGATGGAGGAGAGCGTAAGAACGAAGGTGGTGGCCAGGCCCATACCGATGGCGGTCTCCAGCTTCTTGGACACCCCCAGAAACGGACACAACCCCAGGAACTTTACCAGGACGAAATTGTTGACCAGGATGGTGCTTATGAGTATGAGCGCGTACTCTGCCATGGATCGAATGATACCAGATAGTTTTGGTCAGGTATTGCCCCGAAATGGGGAATAATAGGGCCTGAAACGCCTATTATTCCAGATTTTATCGGCGAAAGAGTGATTTTGCTCAATACAGGGTTACTTCACCCGCATTCCGGGCTCGGCCCCTTCGTCGGGTGAGAGCAGGAACAGCCCCTTTCCGCCGGAACCCGCCGCCAGCACCATCCCCTCCGAGACGCCAAACCGCATCTTGCGCGGCGCCAGGTTGGCCACCACCACTGTCAGCCGTCCCTCCAGCTGCGAGGGCGTATAGGCCGACTTGATGCCGGCGAACACATTGCGCATCTCGCCCTCCCCGATGTCCAGGGTGAGGCGCAGCAGCCTGTCCGCCCCTTCAACCGGCGCGGCTTCGACGATACGGGCAATGCGCAGATCCAGCCTGGCGAAATCGTCGATGGAGATGGTGCCGGCCGCCGGTTCCTTGTCCGGCGCCGGGGGCGCGGCGCTGGTTGCGGCGGACTCCTCTAGCAACGCCTCGATGGCGCTCTCCTCCACCCGGGTCAACAGCGGCTTGAAAGGTTCCACCCGGTGCGCCAGCAGCGGCTCCCGGATCGCCTCCCACTCCAGCTCCCCGCAGGCGAGAAACCTCTCGCTACGCTCCGCAAGGCGCGGCAGCACCGGTTTGAGGTAGGTGACCAGCACCCGGAACAGGTTGAGCCCCTGGGTGCAGATCCCCTGCACCTCCCGCTCCCGTCCACTCTCCCTGATTGCCACCCACGGCTTTCGCTCGTCGATATACTGGTTGGCCACATCGGCCAGCGCCATTATCTCGCGCATGGCGTGGCCATATTCGCGCCGTTCGTAGAGCGCCGCGATCTCCTCTCCGGAGCGGACGAAGGAGGCGTAGAGATCGGCATCAGGCAGGGCCTCGGCCAGCCGCCCCCCGAACCGCTTGCCGATGAACCCGGCGCAGCGCGAAGCGATATTCACCAGCTTGCCCACCAGATCACTGTTCACCCGCGCCATGAAATCCTGCAGGTTGAGATCGATGTCCTCCACCCCGGATCCCAGCTTGGCGGCGAAGTAGTAGCGCAGGTACTCCGCATCCAGATGCTCCAGATAGCTTCGCGCCCGGATGAAGGTGCCCCGCGACTTGGACATCTTCTGCCCGTTGATGGTGAGGAACCCGTGGCACCAGACGGCCGTGGGCTTGCGGAAGCCGGCCCCCTCCAGCATCGCCGGCCAGAACAGGGTGTGGAAATAGGCGATATCCTTGCCGATAAAGTGGTACAGTTCGCTGGCGGTTTCCGCCTCGCGACTCCAGAACTCCTCGAAAGAGGCTCCGGTTCGATCGCAGTAGTTCCTGAAGCTGGCCATGTAGCCCACCGGGGCATCCAGCCAGACATAGAAGTACTTGCCCGGCGCATCCGGGATCTCGAAACCCCAGTAGGGGGCGTCACGGGAGATGTCCCAGTCCTGCAGGCCAGCCTCGAACCACTCCTTGAGTTTGTTGCGGATTTCCGGCTGCAGATGGCCGCCGTTCACCCACTCTTTCAGCATGGGAGTGAAATCCCCCAGCCTGAAAAAGAGGTGCTCGGTCTCCCGCTCTACCGGCCTGGCGCCGGAGATCGCGGATACCGCGTTTTTCAGCTCGGTAGGGGCATAGGTGGCCCCGCACGCCTCGCAGGAGTCTCCATACTGATCTGCGGCGCCGCAGCGCGGGCACTCCCCCTTGATGAAACGGTCCGGCAGAAACATCCCTGCCTCCGGGTCGTAGGCCTGCACGATGGTGCGTCTCGAGATATGGCCCGCATCGCGCAGCCGCTCGTAGATCAGGTTGGCGTAGAGCCGGTTCTCCTCCGAGTGGGTGCTGTAGTAATTGTCGAAGCCGATCAGGAAATCGGCGAAATCGGCGCGATGCTCCCTGCCTATGTGCTCGATGAGCTGTTCGGGAGTAACCCCCTCCTGCTTCGCCTTGAGCATGATGGGGGTGCCGTGGGCATCGTCGGCGCATACATAGATGCACTCGTTGCCCCGCAGTTTCTGGAAGCGGACCCAGATATCGGTCTGGATGTACTCCACCAGATGTCCCAGATGGATGGGGCCGTTGGCGTAGGGCAGGGCGCTGGTTACCAGAATCTTTCTCATGTCGGCTCTGTAGATCGAGAGGGGTGCAAGCAGCCGAACAAGGGTAGCAACAATAGAGCTATTTCGCCAGCACCCCGGCACAGTCCCGGATGACAAAGACGCCTACATGGCCCTCGCCACGAACCATCGGGCCATGTGTGAACCGATGAGCGGGCCGGCGGTGGGCAGATCCGTTTGCGCCCTGTCCATCACCGGGAGAAGCGACGGCTCACCGGCCACCGGTCTGAACGTCTCCCTCGAACCACCAACGCGGCATTTTGCAGTATCGCGGTTGCGACCGGACACTCCTGGCCCGTTACCAGCCCTGCCACCGGATCAGCTCCCTTTCCAATCGAGCCTATCGGTCGTCGCCGTCATCACTCTCCCGCTTCCATCTCTGGTATCTCGGCGATTCATGCATGGCTTTTCTGGCCTCCTCCTCGGTTTCATGGCATCGTGGATCCACAATCCCCTTTACCTTGAACCGATAACAGCTCCGTGAAGAAAGCAGCACCACCGGCATGTCATTCTCCATCCGGAACTTTCCCAAGGTGAGACGGATTCCGGTGCCGGTAGCAAACAGGCCCACCGCCACGGCCACTATTATCATCCTGAACGATTGGTGTACGTTCAGCATCCCCCACAACAGTATAACCACCCCCATCACTAGCAGAATCGCACCCATTTTCTTCCTTTTTTTTCAAAGAAGTTATAAGGATTCGACCAATTTCTTGGTGAGTTGCGGAAAAAATTTCCACCTGGAGTTACCATAGCACCACAACGAGGCGTGGCTTGCGGGCGGTGGTTGCCCATTGGCAAAAGTTGCAACGTCGGGCCGGCCTGTTTTTCCTCTGCCCTATTCGATTCTACGGAGCCGCAGGCGCCTTTTGTACAGCCACCAACCAGCCGCCAGGAGCAACACCGGCAGCATCAACATTAGAAGATAGAACTGGGTGTAGGTAAGGGTGGGCTCGTTGATGATGACAATCTTTCGGCCATCATGGATCACCTTGGCTGCAGCCTCGTGCATCATTTTCGCCGTGACGATCTCAATCTGTTCCCCGTTGTCGGCAAACCTCCCCCCGTGCTCAAGATCCTCCAGGTTGCTTGCATAGTAGTCCGCATACTCGGCATTCGACTCGCCCATTTGGACGAGACGGAGAAGCAGGCCGCGTTTGGTAATCTCCACCTTCCTTTCATCCAGTGGTGACGCTGCAAGGCTATCAATCTCCCTCTGTAACAGCTCCAGCGCCTTGTCCATGTCTTCCAGATCGACATCGGCAGAGGCACAAAGAAAACCCAGATCTTCCCCGGCCACGAAGGCGGCTTCCGGGCTGTAGGAAAGGCCGTGTTCCACTCGTATGGTTTTGTAGAGCAGGTCGCTCAGATACTGTCCAACCAGCCGGAGCGGATAGCGATTGGCCAAGAGCTCTTCATTTGCGGGATAGCATATGAATATGGCCGCCTCGCTGCCGATTAGGGGGGAAAGAGTTCCGGTAAAAGTTTTCCCAAAAAAATCGACATAGGACTCCGGCTCCAGCCTGGAAACCGGTTTTCTGACCATTTTGCCAAAGGTCTCTCGCGACCTTTCGATTATCTCCCGCTTGTCGAAGTCGCCGACGACAACCAGCGTCATGTTGTTGGGAACGTAGAATTCCCGGAACGTGGAAAGCACTTCCTCCCTGGAGATGTCGCCGGCGGTTTCAAGTCCCGGACACTGCAATCCGTAGTATTCG
>DRMK01000152.1 GCA_011322575.1 Gammaproteobacteria bacterium | reverse complement strand
CATTTTTCACCCAGGCTCTTCAGTTGCTGGCGTTGCCGGGGGGAGAGTGAAGGCCAGTTCTCCTCGAACTGCCCCAGCACCTGCTGTATTTCAGGACTGAGCGCTTGCCATTGCATGGCGGGCGGCTCGGCCCAGAGGTTTTGGGCGGCTACCAGTAGCAGCAGGAGTAGTGGTCTAGTCTTCATGGTCTGTTTCCTCTCCGCCGGAGCTACCGGCGGGTTTGGATGCATCGGTTTTCCGCATGGTCTGTTGAGAGGCCAGCAAGCCCTCGAACTCCTCGTCTGAAAGGCTCATAAGCAGAGGCAGTTGCTGCAGGAACTCCTTGGGCAGTGTTGCCGGTGGTTCTCCGGCCAGAGCTGGCGCGGCGGCCAACAGCATGGTCCAGCAGACGACCTGCCAGTTGCCCCGGATCATCCCTGGCGCGCCGTTTCGTTTGCAATCTGATCCGCCAGCCAGCGGTAAAACTCCGGTGCTTCCAGGATCTCCAGTGGCACCTGCTCATCCAGTACCCAGTCAGGAAGGGTAACGGTCTGGGGAGTAGAGGTGACGCCGCTCCGGTCGGATGCCGGCAGAGTCCAATAGATCAGTACGGCAATGAGCACGGAGGCCATGGCCAGTGCCGGCCGGGGAAACAGCCAGTCCGGAGTACGATTCGTTCCGGGCCGCAGCGCCGCGTCTCCCATCTCGTCGAGACGCCGGTGATGGCGCCTGGCGAGCTGTTCCGCCTTGCGATCCAGCAGTTCGCTGGCTGACAATCGATCTCTGCTACTCATCGATCCACTCTCCCAACTGCTCCTCGAGTCTCTGCATGGCGCGCGACAGGTGGGTCTTGACGCTGCCCTCCGAACAACCCATTATCGCCGCCGTCTCGGTGACGCTGAATGCCTGCCACTGGCGTAGCAGATAGGCTTCCTGCTGGCGCGGCGGAAGGGCGGCCAGTACTGCCTCGAAACGCTCCGCCAGCTGCGCCGCATCCAGGCTCTGCTCCGGCCGTTCGTCGTTGCCGGCGGGAGGGTCGATTTGTTCCTCGCCATCGGTCAGCGGAAGCGCCGAAAACGAGGTGATTCTGGCTATGCGGTCGCGCCAGATCTGCTTGCGCTGCCAATCGGCGATGCGTCGTCCCAGAATCTTGTAGAACAGGCGTTTCCAGATCTGTTGATCATGCTTTTTCGCTGCTGGCACAAAACTGATCATGGCCTCCTGTAACAGATCCAGAGCGATCTCTTCGTCGCGCACCCGGAGAACGGAGAATGCCAGCGCAGCGCCGCGTACCGACTGGAGAAACCGGCTCAGGGCGGCATCGTCTCGTTGCATGCGGTCTGACTCTGTTCGGGTACCATGTTTGCTCCGTTCCCGCCGCGGTTACTCCCGACTATCGTATTGATTCCGCGATCGGTTGACAGGGGAGCCCCGTAACCACCTGGGGCGAGAGTTCCCCTGGCTCGCAATGATACTGCATGGTGTCCGTGACAGGTGGGTTATTTCCCCGGCAACCAGATATTGGTACCTTCAGGACGCCGGGGCAATAATAAGAGACGGGATGGCTGGCCGGCCGGTTGGGGCTGCATGCTGGGTGGAGCGATCGTGAGCGAATGGTTTGTATATATTGTCAGATGTGCCGACGATACTCTCTATACCGGTATCGCCCGGGACGTGGCGAAGCGCGTGGAGCGTCACAATGCCGGGCGGGGAGCCAGGTACACCCGTGGCAGGACTCCGGTGCGGCTGGTCTATCGGGAGGCGCTGGAGAGCCGGGCGGCTGCCCTGCGGCGCGAGCTGGAGATAAAGCGTTTGCCGGCGGCGGAAAAGCGGCGCCTTGTCGGGTCAGGCCCGTTGCCGGGCGGTCCGCTCTCCTGACCTTTTTACCATGAACTTCGTTACCTGATCCGGCGGCAGGGGACGGCTGTAGATGTAGCCCTGGGCCTCGTCACATCCCTGCTCTTTAAGGTAGTGTAACTGCTCCTCTATCTCGACCCCTTCCGCCAGAACCTGAAGCTTCATGCTGTGGCCGAGGGCGATTATGGGGATGATCATCTCCGCCTCCAGCTTGCCGTTGGTTATGTCACGCACGAACGACTGGTCGATTTTGAGCCGGTTTATGGGAAAGTGTTTCATATAGCTGAGGGAAGAGTAGCCGGTACCAAAATCGTCTATGGAAAGGATGATGCCCATCTCGCTCAGTTCGTGGAGCATTTTGATGGTGCCCTCGGCGTCGCGCATGATGATGCTTTCGGTCAGCTCCAGTTCCAGGCTGGATGGCGGCATTCCGGTCTCCTCCAGGATGGCCGCTACCATCCTCGCCAGATCCGGATGGTGGAACTGGCGTGCCGAGAGATTTACCGCCATCCTTATGGGCCGGTAGCCATCTGCCACCCAGGATTGGTGCTGGGTACAAGCGGTGCGTAACACCCATTCGCCAATGGGTACGATGAGGCCGGTTTCCTCTGCCACCGGAACAAACCTGTCCGGCAGGATTAGCCCCTGCTCCGACTGCTGCCAGCGGATCAGTGCCTCTACTCCATCCAGTCCGTCGCCGTTTTTGAGTGAAAACTGGGGCTGATAGTAGAGCTCGAATTCATCGCGTTCCAGGGCGCGGCGTAGCTGGTTTTCCAGGGTGAGGCGCTCGGTGGCGTGTGCGGTGAGTTCGCTGGTATAGAACTGGAAGTTGTTGCGTCCTTCCGCCTTGGCGCGGTACATGGCGGCGTCGGCGTTGCGCACCAGCGTTTGGGCATCCTCGCCGTCGTCCGGGTAGATGCTGATCCCTGCGCTGGCGTCCACGAATACCTCCTGGTTCTCCAGACAGAATGGCTGCCTGAAGAGGGAGAGGATGTGTTTGGCCACCGCCGCGGCATTCCCGCGGCTCTTCAGGGACTCGATTATCAGCACGAACTCGTCGCCGCCAAGGCGTGCGATGGTGTCGTCGGCGCGCATCGCCTCTTTGAGACGTTCCGCAACCCGTTGCAGCAGCAGGTCGCCCTTGGCGTGGCCCATGGAGTCGTTGATGTTCTTGAACCGATCGAGATCCAGAAACAGGATTGCTGCCCGGTTGCCCTCGCGCTGGGCGCGCAGTATCGCCTGTTCCAGACGATCGTGAAACAGCAGGCGGTTGGGAAGTTCGGTCAGGGGGTCATGGTGGGCAAGGTGGGCCAGTTTGTATTCGGTCTCCTTGATCTGGCTGATGTCGCTGAAAATTCCCACGTGATGGGTGGTTTTGCCATCCTTGTCCTGCACCACGTTGACGGTGAGCAGCTCCGGGTAGATCTGCCCGTTTTTGCGCCGGTTCCAGATCTCTCCCTGCCACTGGCCGGTCTCGTTCAGGGATTGCCACATGGCTTGAAAGAAGGCCTCGTCGTGCCGCCCCGACTGCAACAGCGACGGATTCTTGCCGCGCACCTCCTCCAAGGTGTAACCGGTGATGCGGGTGAAGGCGCGGTTTACGGCCACTATCCGATGCTGGGAGTCGGTGATGATGATCCCCTCCGAAGTGCCTTCGAAAACCACTGCGGCCCGCTTGAGATCCCGTTGGGATTTGTCGATCTCCGCCACCATGTGGTTGAAACCCGCGACTAGAGACTTCAGTTCCTTGAGTGACGAGGAGACAGTGGACGGGCGGTAGTCCTGGCGTCCGACCCGCGCAAAATCGGCTGAGAGGGCGCGCAGTGGCCTGTTGATTCGGTAGACCAGGATTAGCCCGAGCCAGACAAAGGGCATCACGGCGGCGGTGACGCCCACCAGCATCTTGAACATGTTGCGGCGGATGGGGGCTACTATCTGGTCTTGTTCCACCTCCGCCACTATGCCCCAGTTCATCCCCTTTACCGTGACGATGGCTCCATACACGGGCCTGCCCCGCACCCCCCGGTAGACCTGGGTCGGAGTCCATCTGCGACCCGTCTTGAATGCCGCCACGATGGGCAGCGAATCGATCATCTCCCCCGGCTCTGCCGGAATGCCATCGTCGCTACTGAGCAGGGTGCCTTTTTTGTCAATCAGATAACTGGTAACCGGATATGTTGTCACCTTGGCCAGGTGTTTGACCAACGGTTTCCACAAGGCGTTGGCGTCGATGTCGGCGAGCAGGATGGCGAAAGGCCGCTCCTTTGGTCCCACGGGAACCGCCATGGTGAACAGATAGCCGTCGTGGTAGCGCCTGACGGGCCCTATGTAGGGCTGTCCGGCAAGCGGGACGGCCAGTTCGGAGGGAGTTGCCAAAGGAGAGCCGCCCGTCTGGTAGCGCCTGGCAGGGGCGGGGGACGGGTGACGCTCGAGGGCGGCAATGACCTTTCCCTCCGGCCTCAGCAGCATCAGGGTATCGAGGGCGGGCTCTCGGCCCATCATCTTGCTGAACAGTTCGTCCAGCAGACGCCTATCCATGGTACGCCCCGGTGTCAGGGTGTAGGCCATGGGGTCGCCCTTGTTCTGCAGCAGCGTCAGCAGGCGTGACACCTCCTGGTTGACGTGATCGGTGCTCAGTTCACGAAAGTACTCCGCCTGCTGTAACGCCTTGTCCAGTAACAGGTTGTAATAGAAGGAGCCGCCCCAGAGAAGCAGCAGGAGTACCGGTACAAAGCTGGTCAGCAGGATGAGGCCGTACCAAGCCCTCTTCAGTGAAAGTGACAGGCGCATTCGTTATTGTCGAGATGGTTTCAAGGTGTTGAGTATGCTAGTACTCTTTCAACTTTATAATTTGGGATAAAGCCGCTTTAGTTTGATACGAGCGTCTTCGGTCGTAAATCGCCAATCCACAGGTTTCTTCATCTGATTACGGGCATCAACCCAGGCCGCCGTTTCTCTTGCCACGGTATTT
>DRMK01000151.1 GCA_011322575.1 Gammaproteobacteria bacterium | reverse complement strand
CCACCGGCTGCTCCACCTGCCACGAACCAAGCCAGGGGTGGGCCTGGGCGGAGGACTTTTCGCGCGGATACCCGGGTACGGTGCACTGGCGTAACAGCCAGACCATCATCAACGCCGCATACTATCCGCGCAATTTCTGGGCTGGATCGGTGTCATCGCTGGAGAAGCAGGCGCGCTCCGCGGCAAGGGGCGGCGTGGCCGGAAACGGGGAGAACGACATCATGGAGGCGCGCCTGGCCCTGATCCCGGAGTATGTGAGACGGTTCCGCAAGGTGTTCGGCACCGAGTGGCCTCTGATTCGCGATGCCTGGCGCGCCATCTCCGCTTATGAGCGGACCCTGGTGCAGCGGGATACACCCCTGGACAAATATCTGCTGGGGGACAAATCGGCGCTTACCGAGCAGCAACTGCGCGGCAAGGCCCTGTTCGAGGGCAAGGCGGGCTGCATCCAGTGCCACAATGGGGCCATGGCCACCGATTTCAGCTATTACAACATCGGCGTGCCGCCCAACAAGCGCTGGGAGGAGGACGGCCTGGCGCAGATCACCTTCCGTTTCGAGCAGTATGCCAAGGGCCAGACCGAGGAGGGGTATCGCAGCGCCAAGTCGGACTGGGGCTTCTACTACCGCACCAAGAACAAGTGGGACCGGGGCAAGTTCCGTACACCGAGTCTGCGCTACACCATGTACACCGCCCCCTACATGCACAATGGCGTCTTCTATACGCTGGAGGAGGTGGTGGATTTCTACAACCGTGGCGGAATGGACGAAGAGGGGCGCACCACCCCGTTTCCGGAGAACAAGAGCAAGCTCATCAGGCCGCTCGGGCTAACGGATGAGGAGAAGGAGGATCTGCTCGCCTTTCTGGAGGCGTTCTCCGGCGAGGAGATCATCGTGGAACCGCCGGAGCTGCCTGAATATGCCCCCCTGTTTACCAAGCAAGAACTGATGGAGGCGAGGAAATGACTACGCCTGTCGAAACGATCGAGAGAGAGAAAGAGAGCGCGGCCGAGCATGCGTTGTGCATGATGACCCGCCGCAGGTTCCTGATGACCGGCAGCGCGGCCGCCATCTCGGTCAGCACCATCTCCCTGTCCCTGTTTCCCGGCCGTACGGTTCAGGCGCGGGTGGTGGAGTATCCGCGCAAGCACATAGCCAGGCTAAGCGCTCTGAAGGACGACCAACCGCTGGAGTTCAACTATCCGGACGACGGCGCCAACAGCGCGGCCATGCTGGTCAAAATGGGTGGAGTAAGAGGGGGCGGCGGTATCGGCCCGCAGGGGGACGTGGTGGCTTTCAGCTACATCTGTACCCATCAGGGCGGGCCCCTGCAAGACCGCTACAGGGCGGTGGGCAACCATCGCGTGCTGGGTCAATGCCCCATGCACCTCTCCACCTTCGACCTCACCCGGCATGGCATAGTGGTGTCGGGCCAGGCCTACGAAAACCTGCCCCAGGTGTTGCTGGAGCTGGAGGGTGATGAGATATACGCCGTCGGGATCATGGGGTTGCTATACGGCCGCAACCGGAATCTGATGAAATCCCAGGAGGGTTGATGATGTCGATCAAAGAGTACACTCCCGGTGACAGCGTACCGCTGCCTCCCAGGGGAGCAGAAAAGCTTACCACCTGCTGCGACTACTGTATCGTCGCGTGCGGCTACAACGTCTATCGCTGGCCCACCAGCATGCCCAATGGCGGACCCAAGGCCAGTCAAAACGCATTCGGCGAGGATTTTCCCACCGCCATGCTCAAGTCATGGGTAGCGCCTACCCAGCACAACGTGGTGATGTACAACGGCAAGCCGCACAACGTGGTAATCATCCCGGACAAGGAGTCCAAGGTGGTGAACGTCGGGGGGGATTCCAGCATCCGGGGGGGCACCATTGCCCAGAAGTGCTTCAACCCGGATACCCCGACAAGGGATCGGCTGACCAGGCCGCTGATGCGTATCAACGGCACCTTGCAGCCGGTGTCCTGGGATCTCGCTCTGGATGTGGCCGCGGCCATCGGGAAGCATGTGATCAGGACCCATGGCCCCAACGCCTACTCGGTGAAGCAGTACTCGTATCAGTTCGTGGAGAATACCTACGCCATCTCCAAATTCGCCAACCGGCATGTGAGAACCGCCTCCTTCACCTTCCACGACACCCCTTCGAACGTGACATCCACGCCCGGTTTCCGGGACGCCGGTTTCGACAACTTCGGCCCCTCCTACAAAGACTGGGGCAGCGCCGATGTGCTGATGATCTGCGGCACCGATCCATACGAGACAAAGACCATGATCTTCACCCAGTTCATCCGTCCCGCCATCGACAGGGGAATGAAGACCATCTGGCTGAACCCCCGCGAAACCGCCGGTCTGGCCTATGCCAAATCCCGGGGGGCGTTGCACATCCAGCTCTACCCCGGTACCGACAATCTGGTGCTGGGCGCCATCAGCAGGGTAATCCTGGAGAAGGGGTGGGAGGACAAGGAGTGGATCGAGAACTGGGTCAACAACATGTGGGAATCCAGTTCCGGCTTCGGGCAGGGAACGCGCAACACCCCCTGGCAGTGGCGCACCACCTGGGGCAAGTTCCAGACCGACGGGGTATATGGAAAGAAGGGTTACAAGCAGTGGGTAACGTCGCGCGAGGAGTACGAGCCGGAGAGGGCGGCGGCGGTTGCGGGAATTCCGGTGGAGCAGATCTACCAGGCCGCCGAGTGGCTCACGGGAGGCGGCAAGGGCAAGCGCCCCAAGGCCTCGTTCGGGATCGAGAAGGGGTTCTACTGGTCCAACAACACCGGCAATACCAATGCCATCAGCTCACTGGCCACCCTCTGCGGGGCCGGCGGACGTCCCGGGCAGGTGGTGGGGCGTTTCGGCGGACACCAGCGTGGTGGCACCGGCGGTGGCAAATACGCGCGCAACAAGTCGCCCGAAAAGGTTCCCGGACGGCGGCGGCGCGCCCTGGATACGGACCGCTGGCTGGTCTCCGGACACACCCGCCTGGCCCACGTGGTGGGAACCACCTGGATCCAGTCCATGTGTGGCTCCAACGGCCTGCAGGAGAAGTTCGAGGAGCTGGTGACCAACAATCCGCACCAGGTCGTATCCAGTGACAAGGCGGCCATAATCGCGACCCTGAAAAAACGTGTCGACTCCGGCGGCATGGTGGTTCTGGATCACGACATCTATCTGCGCGACCCCATTGGCTCCAGGTACGCCGACATAATTTTTCCGGCTGCCACCTGGGGAGAGGAGGACTTCGTGCGCGCCAACGGCGAGCGCCGCAT
>DRMK01000150.1 GCA_011322575.1 Gammaproteobacteria bacterium | reverse complement strand
TCAGTTGGAGGGACGCTGAATCCTGATTGGGTCTTCCTAACTTATTACCTTGATAGTTATACGGCTACACCCCGGCAGCGCACACCCGCCGCAGGGCGTCCAGAAACGCCCGGTTCTCCCGCTCCGTCCCGATGGTTACCCGCAGGCAGTCGCGCAGCGCCCCTCCGCCACCACCCAGGTTCTTGATCAGAATCCCCTGCTCGAGCAGACCCCGGAACACCCGATCCCCCTCCCCCCGTCCCACCCGGAACAGGACGAAGTTGGCTTGGCTGGGAAAGACGGTGACTCCGGGAATGGCGCCCATCTCCGCCTGCACCCTCTCCCTGTCGGCCCGGATCCGGGCGGTCTGGGCATCCAGCACCTCGTGGTTGCGCAGGGCGAACTCGGCGCTGGACTGGGTCAGCACGTTTATGTTGTAGGGCAGCCGCACCTTGTCCAGCTCCCTGATCCACTCCGGATCCCCGGCTAGGATGCCGAGACGCAGCCCGGCCAGCCCCAGTTTGGAGAGGGTGCGCATTACCAGCAGGTTGGGGTACTCGGGAAGATGATCCATGAAGCTGGCCCCGGCAAAGGCATGGTAGGCCTCGTCCAGCACCACCACCCCCGGGCTGGCCTCGATGATGCGGCGGATGTGGCGGGCATCGAACAGGTTTCCGGTGGGGTTGTTGGGATAGGCGATGAATGTCACCGCCGGCTGGTGCCGCTCGATGGCATCCAGCATGGCTGGCAGGTCCAGACTGAACCCCTCGCGCAGCGGCACTCCCACATACTTCATGCCGGCGAAGGTGGCGATCATGCGGTACATGACGAAACCCGGCTCCGGGGTGACCATGGTGCGCGAACCCCCGGAGAGGGTCAGGGCTATCGTCTGGATGAGCTCGTCGGAGCCGTTTCCCAGCAGCACGGCGGCCGCCTCCGGGATCCCCATCACCCGGCGCAGGGTGTCGGCGAGCCGTCGCGCGGCGGGATCGGGGTAACGGTTGAGCCGAACCTCCCGCAAGGTGGCGAGCCACCGCTCCACCAGCGGCTCCGGCCAGGGGTAGGGATTCTCCATGGCGTCCAGTTTGATGAGGCCCGAGGCGTCGGGCACGCTGTAGGCGCTCAGCTCCCGGATGGCGGGAGACACCCACTGTTCCACACCCCGGGCCATCTATCCGCTGCGGTACTCTGCGGAGCGGGCGTGTGCGGTAAGGCCCTCGCCCCGCGCCAGACGGGAGGCGGTGATGCCCAGCGCGGCGGCCCCGGCGGGCGAGCACATGATCAGGCTGGAGCGTTTCTGGAAGTCGTACACCCCCAGGGGGGAGGAGAAGCGCGCGGTGCGCGAGGTGGGCAGCACATGGTTGGGTCCGGCGCAGTAGTCGCCGATGGCCTCCGCGGTGTGCCGGCCCAGGAATATGGCGCCGGCGTGGCGGATGCGGCGCGCCAGCTCCAGCGGCTCCGCCACCGAAAGCTCCAGGTGCTCCGGAGCGACCAGGTTGGCTATCTCCACCGCCTCATCCAGATCCCGCACCTGGATCAGGGCGCCGCGCGCGCTCAGCGAGGCGCGGATGATGTCGGCCCGCTCCATCTCCGGCAGCAGCCGCTCCATGCTGGCGGCGACCCGATCCAGAAAGGTTGCATCCGGAGTCAGCAGGATGGCTTGGGCATCCTCGTCATGCTCCGCCTGGGAGAAGAGATCCATGGCGATCCAGTCCGGATGGGTTCCGCCGTCGCACACCACCAGAATCTCGGAGGGCCCGGCGATCATGTCGATGCCAACGCTGCCGAACACCATCCCCTTGGCCGTGGCCACATAGATGTTGCCCGGTCCGACGATCTTGTCCACCCGGGGCACGCTTTGGGTGCCGTAGGCCAGCGCGGCTATGGCCTGCGCCCCGCCGATGGCGAACACCCGATCCACCCCGGCGATGGCGGCGGCGGCCAGCACCAGCTCGTTCACCTCCCCCCCCGGCGTGGGCACCACCATGATCAGCTCATCCACCCCCGCAACCCTTGCCGGCAGGGCGTTCATCAGCACCGACGAGGGGTAGGCGGCCCTGCCCCCCGGAACATACAGCCCCACTCGCTCCAGGGCGCTCACCTGCTGCCCGAGCAGGGTACCGTCCGGCTCGGTGTAGCTCCAGGACTCCTGCAGCTGACGGTGGTGGTAGTCCCGGATCCGCTGCGCCGCGCTCTCCAGGGCCTGGCGCTGCTCCCCGGGAATGGCGTCCAACGCCCGCTCCAGGCGCCGGGCAGGTATCTCCAGATCGCTCATCGAGCGGGCACCTACCCGGTCGTAGCGGTTGGTATACTCCAGCAACGCCGCATCCCCCCGGCCGCGCACCTGTTGCAGAATCTCGCGCACCCTCTCCTGGACGCCCTGGTCGGAGACCCCCTCCCAGGCCAGCAGCCGCTCCAGCTCCTCCCGGAAACCCGGGCTCTTGGTGGTCAGGCGTCGAATCTCAGGCATGCTGCGCAACCGCCTCCTCAATGTGGCGAATGAACCGGGTAACCGCGGCGTGCTTCATCTTCATGGAGGCGCGGTTGACGATCAAGCGGGAGCTGATGTCGGCGATGTGCTCCTTGGGCTCCAGGCCGTTGGCACGCAGGGTGTTGCCGGTGTCCACCAGGTCCACGATGCGATCCGCCAGCCCCACCAGCGGGGCCAGCTCCATGGAACCGTACAGCTTGATGATCTCCACCTGCTGCCCCCGGCGCGCGTAGTGCTCGCGTGTGCTGCGCACGAACTTGGTGGCGACGCGCAGCCGGCCGCGCGGAGGGATCTCCTGCACGGGGCCCGCCACCATCAGACGGCAGCGGGCGATGCGCAGGTCCAGTGGCTCATACAGCCCCTCCCCGCCGTGCTCCAGCAGCACATCCTTGCCCGCCACCCCCAGGTCCGCCCCGCCATACTGCACATAGGCGGGGACATCCGAGGCGCGCACGATGATCAACCGGACCTCCTCCCGGTTGGTGGGGAGAATCAGCTTGCGGCTGGCCTCCGGGTCCTCCTGCGGCCGGACGCCGGCGTGGGCCAGCAGCGGCAGGGTCTCCCTGAAGATGCGGCCCTTCGACAGGGCGATGGTCAACTGCTGCATGGGCCTCGT
>DRMK01000149.1 GCA_011322575.1 Gammaproteobacteria bacterium | reverse complement strand
CAGTGGCAGGAGTTCTTCTACGGCAGCCGCTACTCCCACTCCTACATGGATGCGCTGCCGGATTTCGTGAAGCTGGCGGAGTCCTATGGCCACGTGGGGATGCGCATCGAGAAGCCGGCGGACGTGGAGGGCGCCCTCAAGGAGGCATTCGCCCTCAAGGACCGGCTGGTGTTCCTCGACTTCATCACCGATCAGACCGAAAACGTCTATCCGATGATTGCGGCCGGCAAGGCGCACCACGAGATGGAGATGTCTCCCAAGAGCGTGCTGATCTGATGCGTCACATAATCTCCATACTGCTTGAGAACGAGGCCGGGGCCCTCTCCCGCGTGGCGGGGCTGTTTTCGGCGCGCGGCTACAACATCGAGTCCCTCAGCGTTGCGCCCACGGAGGATCCCAGCCTGTCGCGCATGACCCTGGTGACCCGCGGCTCGGACGAGATAGTGGAGCAGATCACCAAGCAGCTCAACAAGCTGGTGGATGTGGTCAAGCTGCTGGATCTCACCGAGGGCTCCCATATCGAGCGCGAGATGATGCTCATCAAGGTGCGGGTGGGCAACGGTGGCGAGCGCGAGGAGGTAAAGCGGCTGGCCGACATATTCCGTGGCAACATCATAGATGTCAGTCCCGCCAGCTACGTGATAGAGCTGACCGGCGACGGGGACAAGCTGGATGCCTTCATCCAGGCGCTGGGCGGCATCACCATTCTGGAGACGGTGCGCTGCGGATCCATGGGGATCGCGCGGGGCGAGAAATCCCTGCATCTGTGAGGTGCATGTACCACAACCGCCTGCCCGCCGCGCCCGGCTGCGCAGGCCGTCCATTGTTGAAACCTGGGGAAATCTGAAGCATGAACATCTTTTACGACAACGATTGTGATCTGTCGATCATCCGGGGCAAAAAGGTCACCATCATAGGTTACGGTTCGCAGGGGCACGCCCATGCCAACAACCTTCGGGAGTCCGGGGTGGAGGTCACGGTGGGTCTGCGTCCCGGCTCCCCGTCGGCGGCCAAGGCGCAAAACGCAGGCTTGACCGTCAAGGAGGTGGACGAGGCGGTGACGGGGGCCGACGTGGTGATGGTGCTGGCGCCGGACGAGCACCAGGCGCGACTGTACCGGAAACATATCCTGCCCAACATCAAGCAGGGGGCCGCGCTCGCCTTTGCGCACGGCTTCAATATCCACTACGGGCAGATCGAGCCACGCGCCGATCTGGATGTGATCATGATCGCCCCCAAGGGACCGGGCCACCTGGTGCGCTCCACCTATACCAAGGGGGCCGGGGTGCCTACCCTGATCGCGGTGTTCCAGGATGCCAGCGGCAGTGCGAAGGAGATCGCGCTCTCCTACGCCTCCGCCAACGGCGGCGGGCGGGCGGGAATCATCGAGACCACCTTCCGCGAGGAGACCGAGACCGACCTGTTTGGTGAGCAGGCGGTACTGTGCGGCGGGGCCACCGCCCTGGTGCAGGCCGGCTTCGAGACCCTGGTGGAGGCCGGCTATGCGCCGGAGATGGCCTATTTCGAATGCCTGCATGAGCTGAAACTGATCGTGGACCTGATGTACGAGGGCGGCATAGCCAATATGCGCTACTCCATATCCAACACGGCGGAGTATGGCGATCTGACGCGCGGGCCACGCATCATCACCGAGCAGACCAAGGAGGAGATGCGGCGCATCCTGCGCGAGATCCAGAATGGCGAATTCGCGCGGGAGTTCATCCTGGAGAACCAGTCCGGCGCGCCCACGCTGAAGGCGAAGAGGCGCCTGGGCAAAGAGCACCCCATCGAGGAGGTGGGCGCCAGGCTGCGCGACATGATGTCCTGGATCCAGGCCGACAAGATCGTCGACAAGAGCAGGAATTGAGGGAGGTTTCTCCCGATCATGCAGCCCGGATTCTTCCCTGGCTGCCGGCCATGCGGTGCGCCTGCCGCTGTTAGGGATGACCTGCTCCACCGTGCTTCGTGCGGGCCGGCCGCGTGATGTGGTGAAAACCCGATGGGACGGATCGGCGGGTCGCGGAATTTGCCGGAGATGAGAGCCCCGATGAGAGAGGGCAGGGTGTGAGGTTCGTGAGGCCGCTCCATGCGTTCTGAATACTATCCGCTGGTGGCGAGGGCGGGATGGTGGTTCCTCCTGCCCCTGCTGGCCGGAGGAGTGTATCTCGGCGCCGGATACGGCTGGCTTCTCTCCCTGCCGTTGTGGCTCCTGGCCGCGCTGGCCGCCTTCCTGTTTCGTGATCCCGAGCGGACCGTTCCGGCCAAGCCGCTGGGGCTGGTCAGCCCGGTTGACGGAAGGCTGCTCTCCGTGCGCGAGGCCCGCGACCCCTATCTGCAGCGGCCCGCCTGCTGCCTGCTGTTTCGGGGCGCCCTCTCCGGAAGCTACACGGTGCGCTCCCCCATGGAGGGAAAGCTCGTCAAACAGTGGTATGCTGCTCCGGAGGAGAGCGCGGAGAAGCGCTCCCTGCTGGCCAGCATGATCCGAAGCGACGAGGGGGACGAAATAGTTCTGGTGGTGTATCCGAGGTTTGCCTGGCCGAGGGTGCGAAGCAACATCGGGCCGGGGGAGAGGGTCGGGCAGGGGATGCGTTTCTGTTACGTTCCGCTGGGTGCCAAAACAGAGCTGTGGGTGGCCGCGGGCACCCGCATCGAGGCGCAGCCCGGCCAGAGGGTTCTCGCGGGGAGCGACGTGGTGGGTATGCTGAATCATGAGGCATGAGCCGGAGCGGAGGCGGAACCGGATGAACGACGACGGAAAACGTCCGCGCCGGCGCGGGATCTACCTGCTGCCCAACCTCTTTACTACCGCGGCCCTGTTTGCCGGCTTCTACGGCATCATCGCGGCGATGAAGGGGCACTTCGAGGCCGCATCGGTGGCGGTGTTCGTGGCCATGGTGCTGGATGGCCTGGATGGCCGGGTGGCGCGCCTCACCAACACCCAGAGCGATTTCGGTACGCAGTACGACAGCCTTTCCGACATGCTCTGTTTCGGGCTGGCGCCGGCGCTGATCGTGTACCAGTGGTCGCTGAGCGGGATGGGAAAGCTCGGGTGGCTGGCGGCATTTCTGTTCACCGCTTGCGCAGCCCTGCGCCTGGCCCGGTTCAACACCCAGGTGGAGGTGGTGGACAAACGCTATTTCCAGGGGTTGCCCAGCCCGGCGGCGGCGGGGCTGGCTGCCGGGCTGGTGTGGGTAGGGTTCGACAACAACATCTCCGGCGAGGCGCTGCGTGTCGTGGCCTTTACCCTCACGGTGGCTGGCGCCATACTGATGGTCAGCAACGTTCGCTACCACAGCTTCAAGGATCTGGATCTGAAGCACAAGGTGCCGTTCATGGCGGGACTGGCGATAGTGATGCTGTTCGTGTTCATTGCCGTGGATCCGCCCCAGGTGCTGTTCCTGATGCTGCTGCTCTACGCCCTGTCGGGGCCGGTACTGACCCTGTTCCACCGGCGGCGTCTGAGAGACGGCGGCGCGGCGGATGGATCGGAGAGAGAGGAGTGACCCATGTTTCACGGTAGTATGGTGGCGCTGGTGACGCCGATGCGGGCGGACGGCGCGCTGGACTGGGAGAGCCTGGAGCGGCTGGTGGAGTTCCATGTGGAGAGCGGCACCGATGCCCTGGTTGCGGTAGGCACCACCGGCGAGTCCGCGACTCTGGATCACCAGGAGCACTGCCAGGTGATCCGCCGCGTGGTGGAGTTCGCCGCCGGGCGCATTCCGGTGATTGGGGGCACCGGCGCCAACTCCACCACCGAGGCCATCGAGCTGACCCGCTGCGCCATGGAGGCGGGGGCAGACGCCTGCCTGCTGGTCACTCCCTACTACAACAAGCCCACCCAGGAGGGGTTGT
>DRMK01000148.1 GCA_011322575.1 Gammaproteobacteria bacterium | reverse complement strand
CGGTGAGCAACTGCTTCTCCTTCTTGAGACCCTTGATGCTCGCAATACTTTCGTCCAGCACACCGATCTGCTCTCTCAGGTAGGCATTGCGGTGCTCCTGCGCTTCAATCATATCGTTTACATACAGATAGCCCCCCAGTACCACCAGCGCAGCGGAGAAGAACCATCCAGCAGCAAACATGGCAAACTGGCGCTGCTGCCCCTTCCGCCGCGCCTCGCGCCAGGGTAGAAGGTTTATCTGTTTCATTGGTCAAAACTCCTCAGGGCTAGTCCACAGGCGACCATCAGCGCGGGTGCCTCTTTTTCGAAATCAGCGGCAGCCACTCCCGATCCCATGGAAAGCGTGGTGAACGGATTGGCAATGGACACCGTAATCCCGCAAACCTCCGCCACCCTGTCAGCTATCCCTGGCAGCTTGGCGCACTCTCCGGAGAGGACCACGTGGTCCACATGGCTGACACCGCTGGCAGAGAAGAACAGCTGCAAAAGACGCGAGCACTGCTGGGCAACCGCGCGGCAAAATCCCGGCAACACCTCCTGCTCGAAATCCTCAGGAAGCTTGTTGGTCTGACGCGCTTCATCCGCCTGTTCGAAGGTCAGCCCGTAGTGGTT
Organism: Gammaproteobacteria bacterium; assembly: GCA_011322575.1. Lineage (GTDB taxonomy): Bacteria > Pseudomonadota > Gammaproteobacteria > Thiohalospirales > Thiohalospiraceae > DRMK01. The sequence continues at coordinate 1,754 of DRMK01000148.1, read as the reverse complement.
CTGGATCGCCTCGGTCAGCTGCACATCACCGAACATCTGATCGCGGTTGTAGATCCCCTTTCCGTCCCTGACCACCACCAGTGTCGTGGTGACGTCCCCCACATTGATCAGGGCGACGGTGTTGACCTGTGCTGCGTGCCCAATCCTGCTGCAGGCCAGCGGAAAGGCGTTCTCCAAAGCGAACATCTCCACATCCACAATCTTCGGTCTCAACCCCGCCTGCTCCAGAACCGCGATACGCGCATCCACGTTCTCGCTACGTGACGCCACAAGCTGAATCTGCAAGGTATCGCTGTCTTCTGTGGCGGACTCTTCCACGATGAAGTCCATGTTTACCTCATCCGTGGAATAGGGAATATACTGGCCAGCCTCCACTTTAATCTGCTCTTCCAGCTCGCTTTCACTGAACCCCGCCGGCATGGTTATGTTCTTGCTGATGATCTGGGAGCTGCTAACCGCTACGGCGCTATCCTGGAGCTTGCTGCCAGAGCGCAGGTAGGCACGACGTACCGCCGCCGCTACCGCATTCACATCCTTGATCTCGTTCTCTGACATGGCGTTGAGCGGCATCTTCTCCACCGCAAAACGGTCCAACCGGTAACCCGCACCATTGCGGGACATCTCCACCAAGCGCACTGCGGAGGCACCGATATCCAGCCCCAGAACCTTTTTCTGCTTGCCTCCCCAAAGCTGTGCCAGCATTTCGAAACCTCTCCTCTGCAAAACTTTTTAGTCAGACGACCGACGTCACCTGGTTCTGTTTTGGTTATCGGCAGTCCTCGCCGGTTTCTTTACATTTTGTCCAAGATGAAACAATTTGGAGTACTAACCCGAAAGCATTTATACTGTTCACTTGTTTCAATTAGTTGTCCGGATCCTCCCAACACCCATGTCGACTGGACGAAAGATCGCTCTCGCCGGCGTATCGCTGCTGCTGGTTGTCATCCTCGCCCTTGCAGTGGCAGCGGCCGGCACCTGGTTCTATCTCGTGCCAAGGCTCCCCTCCATAGAGACACTGAAAGAGGTGAAGCTGCAGACCCCGTTGCGCGTATACAGCGCCGATGGCCGCCTGATCGCGGAATATGGCGAGAAGAACCGGGTGATGCTGCGCTATGAGCAGATTCCGCCCCTGATGATCAAGGCGGTGCTGGCGGCCGAGGACGACCGCTTCTTCGAACATCCCGGAGTGGACATCAAGGGCATCACACGCGCCGCCTTCACCCTGCTGCGCACCGGGGAGAAGAGCCAGGGGGGCAGCACTATCACCATGCAGGTCGCGCGCAACTTCTTCCTGGGCCGTGAAAAGACCTATCTGCGCAAAATCAACGAGATACTGCTGGCTCTCAAGATCGAACGGGAACTGAGCAAGGAGGAGATTCTGGAGCTATATCTCAACAAGATCTACTTCGGCAACCGCGCCTATGGCGTGGGGGCCGCCGCCAGGGCCTACTACGGCAAGGATCTGGACCAGTTGACCCTTCCCCAGATGGCGATGATTGCCGGGCTGCCCAAGGCCCCCTCCATCTACAATCCCATCGTCAACCCCCAGCGCGCCCTGGCACGGCGCAACTATGCCCTGGAGCGCATGCACGCCTTGGGCAGCATAGACACAGCCACTTACCGGCAGGCGATTGCGGAACCGGACCACGCCCGCCGCCACAAGAGCAGCTCTGAAGTGGAGGCCGCCTACGTGGGAGAGATGGTGCGCCTGGAGATGGTGAAGCGTTTCGGAAAACAGGCCTATAGCGCTGGCT
>DRMK01000147.1 GCA_011322575.1 Gammaproteobacteria bacterium | reverse complement strand
TGGCCTTCATGCCCTGGAACGGCTACAACTTCGAGGACTCCATCCTGCTCTCCGAGCGGCTGGTGCAGGAGGATCGCTTCACCTCCATCCATATCGAGGAGCTGACCTGCGTGGCGCGCGACACCAAGCTGGGGGCCGAGGAGATCACCTGCGACATCCCCAACGTGGGAGAGGGGGTGCTCTCCAAGCTGGATGAGTCGGGCATCGTCTATGTGGGTGCCGAGGTGAAGCCGAACGACATCCTGGTGGGCAAGGTGACCCCCAAGAGCGAAACCCAGCTCACTCCCGAGGAGAAGCTGCTGCGCGCCATCTTTGGCGAGAAGGCGTCGGATGTGAAGGACACCTCCCTGCGGGTCCCGGCCGGCATGAACGGCACCGTGATCGACGTGCAGGTATTCACCCGCGACGGGGTGGAGAAGGACGCCCGTGCCCAGGCCATCGAGGAGGCGGAGCTGGACCGGTTCCGCCAGGATCTGAAGGACCAGCTGCGCATCGTGGAGGAGGACTCCTACGCCCGCATGCAGAGTATGCTGCTGGGCAAGGTGGCGGCGGGCGGGCCGGGCAAGCTCAAGTCCGGCAGCAGGATCACCAAGGAGTATCTGGCCGGGCTGGCGCCGGAGAAGTGGTTCGAGATCCGCCTCAAGAACGACGCCGCCAACGACCAGATGGAGGCCATCCGGGAGCAGCTGCAGACCCTGCGCAAGGAGCTGGATCAGCGCTTCGAGGAGAAGAAGCAGAGGCTGGCCCAGGGGGACGACCTGGCCCCCGGGGTGCTCAAGATGGTGAAGGTGTATCTGGCGGTCAAGCGCCGCATCCAGCCCGGCGACAAGATGGCCGGGCGCCACGGCAACAAGGGTGTCATCTCCACCATCGTGCCGGTGGAGGACATGCCCCACCTGGAGGACGGAACCCCGGTGGACATCGTGCTCAATCCCCTCGGCGTCCCCTCACGCATGAACGTGGGGCAGGTGCTGGAGACCCATCTGGGCTGGGCGGCGCGCGGCATCGGGCTGAAGATCGGCGAGATGCTGGAGCAGCAGGCCAAGGTGGCGGAGCTGCGCAAGTTCCTGGAGCGCGTCTATAACAGCAGCGGCAAGAAGGAGGATCTGGACTCGCTGGACGATGCCGAGCTCCTGGAGCTGGCCGGCAATCTGAAGGAGGGCGTGCCGGTGGCCACCCCGGTCTTCGACGGCGCCACGGAGGAGGAGATCAAGTCCCTGCTGGAGCTCGCCGGGCTGCCGGAGTCCGGTCAGACCCGGCTCTACGACGGGCGCACCGGCGAGCCGTTCGACCGGCCGGTAACGGTGGGCTACATGTACATGCTGAAGCTGAACCATCTGGTGGATGACAAGATGCATGCCCGCTCCACCGGCCCCTACAGCCTGGTCACCCAGCAGCCGCTGGGGGGCAAGGCACAGTTCGGTGGACAGCGCTTCGGTGAGATGGAGGTGTGGGCGCTGGAGGCGTATGGCTCCGCCTATACCCTGCAGGAGATGCTCACCGTGAAGTCCGATGACGTGACGGGGCGCACCAAGATGTACAAGAACATCGTGGATGGCGACCACCGCATGGAGGCCGGCATGCCGGAGTCGTTCAACGTACTGCTCAAGGAGATCCGCGCCCTGGGGATCGACATAGAGCTGGAGCAGCTGGACTGAACAGGCCCTATATGTCCCGCGCCGGTTACGGCGCGGGGTGTGTGAATAGAGGATGAGACTTTGAAAGACTTACTGAATCTTCTCAAGCAGCAGAAACAACTGGACGATTTCGATGCCATCCGCATCGGCCTGGCCTCGCCCGACAAGATCCGCTCCTGGTCCTATGGCGAGGTGAAGAAGCCCGAGACCATCAACTACCGTACTTTCAAGCCGGAGCGGGACGGGCTGTTCTGCGCCAAGATCTTCGGTCCGGTAAAGGACTTCGAGTGCCTGTGCGGCAAGTACAAGCGTCTCAAGCACCGCGGCGTGATCTGCGAGAAGTGCGGCGTGGAGGTGACCCAGGCCAAGGTGCGCCGGGAGCGCATGGCGCACATCGAGCTGGCCAGTCCGGTGGCGCACATCTGGTTCCTGAAATCCCTGCCGTCCCGCATGGGGCTGCTGCTGGACATGACCCTGCGCGACATCGAGCGGGTGCTCTACTTCGAGGCCTTCGTGGTGATCGATCCCGGCCTGACCCAGCTGGAGCGGGGTCAGCTGCTCAGCGACGAGCAGTATCTGGATACCATCGAGGAGTTCGGTGACGAGTTCGACGCGCGTATGGGCGCCGAGGCGATCCAGGAGCTGCTGCGCGGCCTGGATCTGCAGCGCGAGGCCGCCGAGATTCGCGAGGAGATCGCCGGCACCAACTCCGAGACCAAGCTGAAAAAGCTCTCCAAGCGGCTCAAGCTGGTGGAGGCGTTCATCGAGTCCGGTAACAAGCCGGAGTGGATGGTGTTGAACATCCTGCCGGTACTGCCTCCGGAGCTGCGTCCGCTGGTGCCGCTGGAGGGGGGGCGTTTCGCCACCTCCGATCTGAATGATCTCTACCGCCGGGTGATCAACCGCAACAACCGCCTGAAGCGGCTGCTGGAGCTGAGCGCCCCCGACATCATCGTGCGCAACGAGAAGCGCATGCTGCAGGAGTCGGTGGATGCCCTGCTGGACAACGGCCGGCGCGGGCGGGTGATCACCGGCTCCAACCGTCGCCCGCTCAAGTCGCTGGCGGACATGATCAAGGGCAAGCAGGGCCGTTTCCGCCAGAACCTGCTGGGCAAGCGGGTGGACTACTC
>DRMK01000146.1 GCA_011322575.1 Gammaproteobacteria bacterium | reverse complement strand
GGATGTGGGGGTCGCTAGGGAAGATCCCTGAGCGGTGGGAGCCCTCCGGGCCGCACCGCCTTCCTGGGGTGGCAGCCCCGCCGGGTTGTGATCGAGGCGGCGGGGCTGTTCCCTTTTAGGTTGGAAAAAGAGATTTGTGCATTGGGATGAGTCGGCCATGTGGATGGTACGACTATAAGGATCCAGGTTGTTGCATGGAGCTGTTTCATGAGATACATACTTGCCAGGGGACTGCCAAGTGTCGTCTTTGCGTTTCTGCTGCTTGTTTCGGGTCGTGGATTTGCTGCGACATTTAATGTGGAGCGTTCCTCGGATGAGCCCGACAAGGATCCGAAAGACGGCTTGTGCCAGACGGCCGCTGGCTACTGTACCTTGCGCGCAGCCGTGCAGCAGGCAAATGCCCGGCGTGGTTTGGATCGCATCATTCTCCCCGCCGGAACTTTCTATCCAGCCACTGGCACCGCCCAAGGGGACTCTACAGGGGAGGGTGGTTTTGATATTACGGACGATCTCTCGATTGAGGGTGCGGGCGCGCAACAGACCACCCTGACGGGTGGAGAGGCGCGCCATCGGATATTTCGGGTACGGAACAAAGCCCGTGTGACCATAAAGAGCTTGACTCTGAAGCAGGGACGAGCAGAGGGCGACGGGAGCGTAATCCACAACGAGGGCTCTCTGGCGCTGGTGGATGTAACGGTGGTCGATGCCGGGGGCAGTTCCGCCATCTACAACGAAGGAGGTCTGCTGGTAGTCAGCGGCTCCAGGATCCAGAACAACAGCCGTGGTATATACTCCAGACGCGGCAGGATACTGATAGAGAACTCGCAATTTGCCAGCAATGTCTTCGAGGAGGGCGACGGAGCGGCCATTCATGCTACCCATGCAGAGGTCGTCGTCCGTTCCAGCAGTTTTCACGACAACCGGGCGGCCCGCGGCGGGGCGATCTATACCAACGACATCCTGACAGTCTGGGGCAGCAAATTTGAAAAAAACCGGGCGGTGGGAAGGCCGAAGAGGCCAGGTGGCGGCGGTGCCATATACTCTGCAGGGGGAGCCTTCGTATATCTGAAAGAGAGCAGGATAGAAGGGAATACAACCAGCAAGGAGGGAGGCGGAATCTTTTCCGCCGGACGATTGGTGTTGCGAAGGACAGTCGTCTCCGGAAACAGCGCTTCGGCCGGGAAAGGTGGCGGAATCTTCTCCTCGCCGCGCAAGAGGCGGGGCGAGGTTTCGGGTTCAGCTGGGGCCCCAGCGGGCGAGGAGCTGGTCGTCATGTACAGCCTCATAGCCAGCAATCAGGCGAAGAGCGGTGCCGGGATCTATTTCAGCGGAACCAGCGCCGTGGTGGAGAACAGCACCTTCGGCGCAAACCGGGCGCAACTGGGAGGCGGCCTGTACAACCGCGCCAGGAGTGATACTGCGGTCACCAGATTACGCAACGTGACCATGGGTTACAACACCGCACCTGCTGGGAGGGGGAGCAGTATCCACAACAGCAAGGGAACGCTGTTGCTTGCCGGGAGCCTGTTGAGCGTTGTGCAGGGAGGGAACAATTGCAGCGGGAGCATTGGTTCCGAGGGGTACAATATTGACGCGGACGGGTCTTGTTTACTGGATCAGGATACCGATCGGATATCGAAAGATCCGTTAATTGCCCGGGATCTGTCTGACAACGACGATACCATTGCAAGTTATGCGCTGCTGCCGGAGAGCCCGGCCGCCAACGCTATACCGATCGAGCATTGTCCCGATCTGGATCAGCGCTATCACTACCGCAGGACCGGAAGGTATTGCGATATCGGTGCTTTTGAGTCCGGTAGCCGGCGAGCCAAATCGGGGAAACTGTCCTTCAGTCCCGCTCGCTACCAGGTGCAGGAGGCCGATACCGAAGTTCAGGTGGTCGTCTCGCGGGAAGAGGGCGGTGAGGGCAGCGTATCAGTCGACTACTTCGACACGCTCACTGGTACCGCCCGCCCCCATCCGGTGCGGGGAGACTACGGCCCGCTGGTCAGTGGCGTACTGCAGTGGGGAGATGGTGATACGGAAGCCAAGCAGTTTGCCGTTTCCATAAGGGACGATGCTCTCCAAGAGCGCAACGAAACCATCGTTCTGGCCTTGGACAACGCCTCGGGTGGTGCACTCATCGGTAGCGCTGGAAAGGCTGTGATCGAAATACTGGACAACGATTCGGCCGCTGTATCCACCGGAGAGGGGAAGGGGGATTCATCGGTTTCTGATGATGCAGGGGATGATCCCGGCGAAGCGGGAGCGGGGTCAACCGGAACGGAATCACCACCCGGTACCCACAAGAGTGATGATGGTCCCCCGAAAAGCAGCGGAGGGGGAGGAGCAGCGCTTCTGCTGGGTATGCTGGTCGGTATGGTGGCACTGTGGCGCAGGGGCAGGGCCCGCACAGATTTAACGCATGAATGACAATTACCCGGTCGCAAGGGTTTATCATGGGCCTGAAGCGGTGGCGGGAGGTGTCCTGTGCCAAATGAGTATCTGCTTGCGGTAGATCGCACTGTTAAATTTGGCCAGAAATGGTGTATACTTCCCGGCAAGACTGAACTATTCAAGGTGGTTCAGTAAGATAGACCGGTTTCTGGTGGATTCGTTTGGGGAGCCGGACAACCGCTCCAGGTACAACCACAACAAGAAAGAGAGGGACCACTGCCCCTGCCTCGTCTGTAGCAGGGGTTAGAGAAGAAACAAGCGCCTCATTTGGATGCGGGGTACTATTTTCAGGGATATTGTTCGATCCTGATAAGATAAAGTAGGATTCATGGCAGATTTGGAACCATGCCCTGTGGTTCTAATGAAGAGGGGATCCGTACGTGTCCCGAGCGCAGGATGAGAGCTACCGAGTAACTCGCGCGGCGTTCATTCGGTGCCAGATGGTTCGTCAGGAAGATTAATGGTAGAGGGTAGGGGAGTAATTGGAACCATGAGAACACAGTGTCGGCTTCGTTGCGCATCCGTAGTGGTACTGATGACAGCTCTGCTGCTTGGGGGTTGCAGTTTTTTGCCGGAGCTCAAGCCATCTCCGTTTCCTGCGGAGAGAACCCCCTATCTGATTGGCCCTGGCGACACCTTGGACATATTCGTATGGGGTAACGAGGAGGTGTCCGGTCCGGTAAAGGTGCGTCCGGACGGGCTCATCTCGACGCCTCTGGTGGAAGACCTGGTAGCCAGCGGAAAAACGCCCACCCAGCTGGCAAGAGACATGGAACGGCAGCTGGCAAAGTATATCAAGAACCCGGTGGTAACCATTACCGTCACCGATTTCGTCGGGCGTCCGAGCGAGCAGATTCGGGTAGTGGGAGAAACCGTAACGCCCAAGGCGATACCTTACCGTGAGCGAATTACATTGCTGGACGTCATGATTTCGGTAGGTGGGTTGACCGAGTACGCGGCGGGTAACAGTGCGACCATAGTGCGGGTTGTAAACGGCAAGCGGCGCCAGTACCGGGTGCGCCTGGACGATCTGCTCAAGGACGGGGATATCAGCGCAAATGTCGATATGCTTCCGGGTGATATCCTGATCATCCCCGAATCGATGTTCTGACGCCGCCATCTTCAGGGAGTGGTAGAGATGCAGGAGACATTTCATCAGTTTTTGAAGCAGCTGCACGGCATGTGGCAGTACCGCTGGTATGCAATGGCGCTGGCATGGATTATCGTGCTGCTGGGGTGGGG
>DRMK01000145.1 GCA_011322575.1 Gammaproteobacteria bacterium | reverse complement strand
GATTGCCGACGCCTTGCCCCCGTTGATAGCGGATGCCGAGGCGGGCGTCACTGCTGGCTCCGTAGTGGGGGTAGAGTGGGCCAGGCGTCTGGATACGGCAGGAGACTATCGGGCCCTGTTCGAGCAACCTGATGTGGCGCTTGCAGGTCTATTCGGCCTGGATGTTCGCACCATCGTGATCGATCCGGGCCACGGTGGCGATGACCCCGGTGCCATAGGTGCCAACGGTCTGAAGGAGAAGGATATATCTCTGGAGATTGCGCGCCTGCTGTACGAAAGGTTGCTGGGCGAAGAGGGGATCAATGTGGTCCTGACTCGGGATTCGGACATTACGCTGTCGCTCAAACAGCGCGTGGAGTATGCGGTGCAGCAGGGTGCGGATCTGCTGATCTCCATCCATCTCAACACCATCCCCAACGATCCCATGACCATCGTGGAGACCTACTACTTTGGCACGCCCCGTGACTACCAGAGCCTGAAAGTGGCCAGCCTGGAGAACCATCACTCGGAGTATGCGGTAGGGGAGTTCGACCAGCTCGTCGCCCAACTCGGTGACGCCTTGAAGCAGCAGGAATCGCGCAAGCTGGCTTCACATATCCAGCGCAGCGTTTACCGGACGCTGCGACGCGGTAACCGCCATATCATCGATGCCGGTATCAAGAGCGCCCCGTTCGTGGTGCTGCTGGGGTCTGGGATCCCCAGCGTACTTGCCGAAGTGACCTGTATCAGCAATACTGCGGAGGAGGCGCGTCTAGCCACGCCGGAATACCGCGATACAATAGCAGGGGCGCTGGAGAAAGGTGTTTTGTCATATCTGAACCAGTTGCGGGAGCAAGAGAGGCAACGGCCTGAACAAGGGAGCAATACCTATGCCGAAAGTCAAGGTTAACAAGCAGGAGAAGGCACTGCGGGTTGGCATCGATCTGGGTACCTCCCGATCGGCCATCGCAGCCAGTAACGGAAAACGCAGATGGGTGCAGAGCCTGGTGGGATGGCCAAAGGATTTCGTGGCCAGAAAGATGCTTGGGGACCGGGTGCTGTTCGGCGACGAGGTGAACGAGCACCGTCTTTCGCTCGAAGTGGTACGGCCGCTTGCCCATGGGGTGATCAAATCCGGTACCGAGAGGGACGAGGAGTCGGTGGCCGAGCTGATCGGGCACCTGGTCAGCCTGATCGAACCCCGTCCACGGCAGAAGATCTTCGCTGCCGTGGGGGTTCCGGCCGAAGCACTCAAGGTCAACAAGCAGGCCATCCGGGAGGCCATCTCCGGTTATGCCGAGAAGCTGATCGTGGTGTCCGAGCCGTTCGCAGTGGCCTACGGTATGGGGGCGCTGGACAACGCCATGATTATAGATATGGGGGCCGGAACCACCGATTTCTGCATCATGCACGGTACCATGCCCAGCGTGGACGACCAGCGCAGCCTGACCGCCGCTGGTGACTACATCGACGAGCAGCTGCTGGGCCTGCTGACCGAGCGTTATCCGGACACCGATTTCAATATGAACATCGTCCGCTCTTTCAAGGAGAAGCATGGTTTCGTGGGCGACTCCATCAGCCAGGTAGAGGTGGAGGCGCGAGTGGAGGGCCGCGCGGTAGTGCATGACATCACCAACGAGATGCGCCGCGCCTGCGAGAGTATCCTGCCCGCCATCGCCGAGACCGCCATGGATATGATTGCGCGCTTCGATCCGGAGTACCAGGACCAGGTACGCAACAACATCATCCTGGCAGGCGGTTGCAGCCAGATCGCCGGTATCGACACCTACCTTATGGAGGCGCTGTCGGAGATGGGGCCGTGCCGGGTGTCGGTGGTGGACGATCCGCTCTACGCCGGTGCCCGCGGGGGACTGGCGCTGGCCAAGGACATGCCCTACGAATACTGGATGGATATGTAGCTCTCCGGTTCTCTTCCCTGGATTGCCTTGATGTTCATCAAGGCAGCAATCTGTTGCCCTCCTAATATGGTCTACGACCCGCCCTTCCTATTTCAGAAAGTCCGCAGGGAGTC
>DRMK01000144.1 GCA_011322575.1 Gammaproteobacteria bacterium | reverse complement strand
TGGCGGGAACCATCGCAGCGGTGTCGAACAACGGCAAGGGTGTAGCAGGAGTCACCTGGAACACCAAGACCAGGATAATGCCCATCCGGGTACTGGGGAAGGGCGGCGGCACCACCTATGACATCATCCAGGGAGTGAGCTACGCGGCTGGCCTGGAGAACGATTCCGGCACGTTCCCTCCCCAGCCTGCCGACATAATCAACCTGAGCCTGGGCGGAACCAGCCAGTCCGATGCCGAGCGGGATCTGTATGACAAGCTGCGCTCCATGGGCATCATCGTGGTGGCCGCCGCCGGCAATGAAAGCAGCACCGTGCCCAGCTATCCCGCTGCCTATCCCACGGTAATTTCGGTCAGCGCGGTCACCATGCAGGGGGGGCTGGCTCCCTACTCCAACCGTGGCCCCACCATCGACGTAGCCGCGCCCGGGGGCAACAACGGAGTGGACAGCAACGGCGACAGCTATCTAGATGGTGTTCTGAGCACGCTCGTGGATGACAGTGGCAACCCCACCTACAGTTTCGCCCAGGGCACCTCCATGGCCGCGCCCCATGTGGCCGGCGTAGCCGCGCTGATGAAGTGGCTGGATCCGAATCTGACCGCGGACCGCTTCCGCACGCTGCTCAAAAGCGGAAAACTTACCTCCGACTTGGGTGATGAAGGAAGAGACGACCTCTTCGGGTACGGCCTCATTGATGCGCTCAAGGCGGTTCAGAACAGCAACGTCACCCTTCCACCGCTGCTGGCCATAGATCACGCGGGACCGCTCGACTTCGGCGCCTATATCGACGAACTGGAATTCACCACCCGCAACGCCGGTGACGGCGAGTTCAACATAACCAGCGTAACAGACGATGCCGACTGGCTGAAGGTAACCCCCTCCTCCCTGGCCGGCAGTTCCGGCACCTTCACCGCCGTTGCAGATCGCTCCGGCCTGGTGGACGGGATATATGGCGCTACCATAACGCTGGAGACCGACACATCCACATCGCTCTCCATTCCGGTCACGCTCCTGCAGGGGGAGCGTCAGGATACCGGAGACACCGGCCACCTCTACATCCTGCTGTTGGATCCACAGAGCCTGCAGACCAGGGGAATGGTGGCGGCGGACAGCCATGGAGGAAAATACACCTTCCGCTTCTCCGGCATAGCGGAGGGGGAGTATCTCCTGGTGGCCGGCACCGACCTGGACAACGACGGGGATATATGCGATCCGGGAGAGGCGTGTGGCGGTTACCCCACCATTGAACGGTTACGGCCGGTTAAAGTCCAAGAGGGGATGGACATCCTGAAGTTTGGCGCCGGTTTCCGAATCACTTTCAGCGCCCTCTCCAGGGAAGGAAGAACACTCCCTCGGAGGGGCTTCTCGCGTTGGCCGCAATGAACCACCGGACGCTGTTTGCCACACTACTGCTGCTGGGCGGGTGCAGCGTGTCCGGCGCCGGATTGGAGGAAGCAGCGCCGGAAGCTGGCGTGGTGAGATACTCCCTGCAGTGCAGTTCCCTTCCCCGGGAGCCTGACGCCCGCTGGATCAGGAACGAGCAGCAGCTGGTGCGGGCCTCAAGGCAGATGCAGGGAGCGTTGCTCGAGACGCCACCGCAGCGCGTTCCCGATGTGGATCTGCGGCGCTGGAACCTGCTACTCGTCTCCGCGGGGGAGAAACCAACCGCCGGCTATCGTCTCACTCTTGGCCACCCCGCGTTCACAGCCAACAACCAGAGCGCCCGGTTGAACGTGGTTCTCGAACAGCCAGCCCCAGACGCCGTGGTGGCGGCGGTTCTCACGCACCCCTGCATGCTGGTGAAGGTGCCGGCCGGCAGCTACCACACCGTCGAAATCCGGGGTTTGGAAAGAGAACTGAAGCTGCGCCTTCGCTGAAAAAGGGGGTTTCCGCGCCCGCCGGTTCGATCCCCTCTCCTGCGGTTTGAAATTGCCGCAAATGGCCTCACATTGAAGAGTAGTTCCATTGGCAAAAAAGGAAACCATCCGGATGACATCCCCTCTCCACGTCGTCTGTCCCAGCTGTAATGCCGTCAATCGCATCCCCCGGGATCGGCTGGAAGAGCACCCCAAATGTGGCAAATGCAGACAGCCGCTGTTCACCGGGGAGCCGGTTGAGCTGAACGCCCTCGATTTTCCTATCCACATCAACCGTGGCGATCTCCCGGTGGTGGTGGATTTCTGGGCTCCATGGTGCGGGCCCTGCAAGATGATGGCCCCTGCCTTCGCCCAGGCCGCAACACGGCTGGAGCCCGGGGTACGGCTGGCCAAGGTCAATACCGAACAGGAACAGGTGCTGGCCGGGCAGTACGGCATTCGTAGCATTCCAACCCTGCTCCTGTTCAAGAATGGAGAAGAGGTGGCGCGCCAGGCTGGCGCCGTGGGTACTGCAGATATCGTCCGTTGGGTCCATACTTATATGTAGAGGAGCCTTCCGCGGCCGGCAAGGAGATGCGAGATGCCCAAGAACAACTTTTCAGCAGGAAAGGAAAATGACAAGCTGGATATAAACCGTCCACCACGGATGAGATTCTGGCAGCGCCCGGAATTCACGCTGCTCGCCTACCTTCTGTTCCTGTTGGCATCTTTCTACCTGTGGCAGAGTACGGAACGGATCCAGCAGCGGGAGATTCCCTACAGCGAGTTTCTCCGGCATGTGGAAAAGGGCGAGGTTGCCGAGGCGACGGTCACTGAGAAGCTGATCAGGGGCACCTTGACCATCAAGGATCCCAGGACCCAGCAACCAAGCCGCTTCGTCACCGTGCCCCTGTGGAACACCGATCTGGCCAAAGAGTTGGAGAAGGCGGGCGTAACCTACAAGGTGCGCAGCGGCGAGAACTGGTTGGCCAGTTTCTTCTTCAACTGGGTACTACCCTTCGGCCTGCTGTTTCTGTTGTGGGGGTGGATGGCCAAACGGATGGGGCCGGCGGGAAAAGGGTTCCTCAGTATCGGCAACCGGATTCGCATCCACCCCGAAGGCGACATCAAGGTCACCTTTGACGATGTGGCCGGCGCCGAAGAGGCAAAGCAAGAGCTCGGCGAAACCATCGAGTTTCTCCGGGATCCGCAGTCCATTCAGAGGCTCGGCGGCCGAATCCCCAAAGGCGTGCTTCTGGTGGGGCCTCCGGGGACCGGCAAGACCCTTCTGGCACGCGCCGTGGCCGGAGAGGCGGGGGTTCCCTTTTTCAACATCAGCGGCTCCGAGTTCATCGAGCTGTTCGTGGGCGTGGGCGCAGCCCGGGTGCGGGAGCTGTTCGACCAGGCCCGGCAGAAGGCCCCCTGCATTATTTTCATAGACGAACTGGACGCCATTGGCCGGGCCCGTGGCGCCGGTCCGGTGATGGGCGGACATGACGAGCGCGAACAGACCCTCAACCAGCTGCTCACCGAGATGGATGGCTTCGATCCCTCCGTGGGCGTAGTGGTGCTGGCGGCCACCAACCGGCCCGAGATCCTGGACAAGGCACTGCTGCGCGCCGGCCGTTTCGATCGGCAAATCGTCGTGGACAAGCCGGATCTGGCGGCGCGTGAAGCGATCCTGAAACTGCACACCCGCAAGATGAAACTGGCCAGCGACGTGGACCTGAAAGTGGTTGCCCAGCGCACCCCGGGCTTCGTGGGCGCCGACCTGGCCAACATAGCCAACGAAGCAGCGATTCGCGCCGTACGCCATAAACACGACGCGGTTACGATGGAAGATTTTGAAGCGGCCATCGATCGCGTTCTCACCGGCCCGGAAAAAAAGAGCCGAGTAATGAACAGCGAAGAGAAACACCGCGTAGCGTTTCACGAGTCCGGCCATACGCTGGTGGCCAAGAACGTGCCCACCGGTGAGCCGGTACACAAGGTCTCCATCATCCCGCGCGGCGTGGCGGCCCTGGGATACACGCTACAGCTCCCGGAGGAGGAGAAGTTTCTCTCCACCGAGCAGCAGCTGAAGGATCAGCTGGCCATCCTGCTGGGCGGACGAACTGCCGAGGAGATCGTCTTCGGGGACGTATCCAGCGGCGCGGCGAACGACCTGGCGCGCGCCAGCGAGATCGCCCGCGGCATGGTCACCCAGTTGGGGATGAGCAAAAAGCTTGGTCCCCTCACCTGGGGCAAACGGCAGCAGCTCGCCTTCCTGGGGGTAGAGAGCCAGGAGGAGCGCAATTACAGCGAGGAAACGGCGCGCATCATCGACGAGGAGGTACAGGATCTGGTGGAAGAAGCGTGCCAGCGCGCCGGGCAAATCCTTTCGGCGAACCGGGAGCAGCTTGACCGGCTGGCGCGGGAGCTGGAAAACAGGGAGATCTTGAGTGGAGAGGAGGTTGACGAAATCCTGGGAACCGGGAGTGGAAAAGCAGCCGTCTCTCCCGGTTAAGGATGGCCCATGCTACGCATTGGCCACGCAAACCGGGGAGAGGCGGAAGGACAAACAGATCAATCAGCAACGGGACAAACTGCCATGAATGAACAGAAACGAAACGACGACGAAAAACTGGTCCACGGCTACGAGCGCATGCTGGAGCGGGTGAAGGATTTCATGGAAAAGGCCGTCGAAGAGGAGGCCCCGAGACTGCGCCAAGCCATCGAGCACGCCCGTGACAAGGCGGTGGAACTGGGCGAACTGACCCGTGAAGAGGCGGAAAAGCTGGCCGAATACCTGCGT
>DRMK01000143.1 GCA_011322575.1 Gammaproteobacteria bacterium | reverse complement strand
TATGTGGAAAATCAATACGTTAGGATGAGGTGTGACGCTGGAAGCGGGGTGCATGGGAAGCCCAGGGCGTCGGGTAGTGGGGACGGTAAAAGCCCTGCGCCCTATAACCCGTTGATAGCAAAACAGAATCGTCTGTCGTTGGAACGTGACAATGCAGCTCGGCCGTTATAGCTGGTCAGGGCCAGGGGCCGCTTTTCCTGCCCAGATGATCCAGGGTGAGATTGCTCTTCAGTCTATCTGAAACCCCCGCAGAGTCGAATTTGCTGGCGGTCTCGGCGGTTGGGGCTGCCGTGAGAGTATAAGTGGTGGTAGTAGTACTGCTCGAAAGGGTGTAATAGCCCTTGGGAGAGGTTACGCCGCTGAGGTCGCAGCCGCTGTAACTGCCCTTGTCCAGCAGACACTTTTCCATGGCAGCCTGGGCCTTGTTTATCAGGATGATGCCGTCGGTCACCCGCTGTTTGGCCATCTGTTCGTCATACATCGACCAGCCTACTCCGGCCAGGATGGCGATGATCGCAAGGGCTATCATCGCCTCGATCAGGGTAAATCCCCGTGCCATAGCGGGGCGTTTGGCGGCGGTGGTTCTGCAGCTCATCTTTTCTGGTTCCGGGTTGACAATATCTTCATCGGGGTGCTCCAGATGCGCTCTCTATCGTATCTGCCGCCATGACTTGCGTCCGGTCGATTCGCCGGGATCCAAGGCGTAAGGCTCGTTGGCCGGGTCTCCGGTGAGATATACGAAATCCTTGTCGCCGGAGGTGGCAAGTCCCGGGGCATCGGCGATCTGACCGATTTTCATACCGCTGGCCGCCCTCTTGTCCACCAGGTCGGCGCGATCGAAACTGCCGTCCTTGTTCAGATCGAATGGGCTACTCTGCAGACGGCTGCCATGGAATGCATCCAGTACCATCAACCAGCTTTCACCACCAGATTCGCAGGTGCTGCCAGACGGGCTCATAGTGGTAAATATTACCCGTCTGCCGCGTAGCACGGGGCTACTGATCTGTCTCTCCCCATCCGCGGGCAGGTCCAGGTACCAGCCCTGTTCCGACGTCATCCTCCGGTTGCTGGTGATCCGTATCTGCTGGCCGCTGCTGCCGTAGTTGGTGGTTTCTTCGATCTCCTGCTTCAACAGGGCGCCAACGGTCACAGGGACATTGTTGTCCAGAATCGCGTAGAACGACTGCGGCGCAGTACTGCTTACATCTTTCATCTCCAGGAACTTGCCGGTACCGAAGTAGATCATGATTCCGGAGCTGAAGGGGGTGTGGCCCACCTCGGGGCGCACGGTTATGGGTTGCCGGTTGCCGGCACCGTCAATCATTTGCGTCTGGAACAATGGGGTGGGACCGGTTCCTCCCAGACTGGCCACGGCCCACTTGGAGGGGTCGGAGCTGCTGACATCGAACTTCCACAGATTGCCGAACAGATCGCCGGCGTAGATGTAGTCCACCATACTGTCCCCGTCGATGTCGATGGGTGTGGCACTGGCCAGACCGTTGGGGTTGTCTGCCCAACCGATTCCCGTGTCTAGCTTGTAGAAGTTGAGGCCCTCTACCCAGCTGCCGGATCCCTTGTCCACGAAGGCGATGAACAGGGTGGCGATGCCGGGATCGCTGTTGTAGCCGTTGCCAAAGATTACCGCCCACTTGCCGTTTTGCATCTTGCTGATGGTGGGTTGGGCATAGGTGTAGCCGAGGGAGGCATCGTCCTTGCTGGAGAACTCCCAGAGTACCTTGCTGGCTGCAACCGTTTCGCTGCCGAAACTGTCTGGATCGGTGATGTCCAGCAGGTAGATCCCTTTGCCTCCGCTGCGCAATCCACCCGCCAGCAGGGTGTGCCAGGCCCCATCATAATATGCGTCTCCCATCGCCGGGGTGGCATCGACAAAGAAGTTGTGGGTGTAGGAGGGGTTTACCAGTCTGCTCAGCTTGCCGTACAGCGCGCTTGGCACATAGGCGAATTTTTCCACGCCGGTTTCGGCATCGAAGGCGTGCAGCATGCCATCGTTGGCGCCCACGTAGATCATGCTGCGCCGGTCCTTGAAATTTTCCCGGAACGATGCGTAGCCATCGAAGCCGTAGCGGAATGCTGGTGGGCCTACGAACAGTGGTGAGGAGTTTATGATATCCCCCAGCTTGCTGGCGCGGCTGCGCAGCAACCCGCCATTTTTTTGCTCCAGGGAGTCGTCGCCTCGCAGATAGCGGAGTATTTCCTTCGATCCCAGGGCGGTCCTCTGTTCACTGTTCAGACTGCTCCAGCGGAATGGCTTGCCGCTGCGGCTGCTACGATCATAGGTAACAATGGTGCGGCTGTCGTGGCGTGGTATTTTCTGGGCGGCATCCCACTCGGAGCCCTCGGGGCCGCTCCCCGTCGTATCCAGTTTGCCCATGTTGTCCGGGTCGTTCAGCAGCCGGTAGGAGAGGAGCTGTCCGGTCCATTTTCCGCTGTCGAAGCGTGCCTGGTACACTCTGGCGTCGCTGTTGAGGTAGCCACTGCTCAGAGCCACCATTGCGGCAGAGGCGTTGCTACGTCCCGTGATCTGCTCCATGGTGCTGTTTAATCCCTTGAGCAGTCCCTCCGGCGTGGCGGCGGAGAAGAACCCGCCCCTGCTGTTGAAGGCGGCATGCCACAGATCGTCTATCTTTTCCATGTCGGAGTTGTCGGTGGTGGGGTCTCCCCAGTTCCCGTCCGCTGTCAGGGGCGGGTTCGGCCAGCCGTCCCCGTCGGTGTCGGTGAGTCTGCCGTTAACGCCGAAGGCGGCGCCGAAGGTGACCATGTGCTGATGGGTGGCCGGATCGATGCTGTCCGCCGGTACCTTGTTTTCCAGGGGGCTCAGATCCTTCTGATAGTAGTACATGGCCACGTCGGCAAGGGTGTTGGGAATGCCGTCTCCATCGCTGTCTCCCACCGAAGGATCCTCCTTGTTCCAGTAGCCGTCGGTGAACAGCAGGGCGAAATGCTTCTGGCAGGCGCCGCCCTTCTCTTCAGGAAGAATGGGGTCGGCTTTTCCCCTGATGTTGCCGGAAAAGTATTCACCGACCCGTTCGAGGCCCTTGCGCAACGGCGTACCGCCCTGTCCCATCTGGAACTCCAGGAGTTTTTCCAGCAGCGAGGAGTTGTGGCTGGCATAGTCGGTAACGTCCGGGGCCGGAACTTCAATGAAAAGCGGATTTCTTATTCTTGTCTCGTTGATAGTGCTGGCGCCGTATCGCAGGTTGGGGCGCTTGGTGATCACCTCGGCAATGGCCGCCTTGGCGGTCATGGCGCGGCGCCTGTGGTACTGATACCAGTTGGCGATGTTCTGCTTCATGCTTTCCACGACTGCGCTGTTGGTAATGTCAGCGAGCGGTCTGATGGTTGGATTGAGTCCTTCTTTGTCCGGATCGTAGCTGATGACTTCCACCTTTATGCGGCTTTTCTCGACAGTGACACGTGCGTGGGTGTCCCACAGGTCGATCTCCCCGTTGGGTTCGCGGGTGACGTTGACGGCTTCATCAGGTCCCCCGGCGCCATCGGCATCGTAGCCGCGGCGGGGAACGTTACCGCTGTAGCCCTTGTCGTCTGTCCATATCTCGAAGACGAAACCGGTCAGGTCACGTACGTCATCGTAGCCGTCACTGCCGTAAAATGGACTGCTGCGCGCCTTCTCGAACGAAGCGTTGGCGCAGGGTGTGCCTTTTGTGTCGCAAGGTCCTTTCCATGGTTCGTAGATCTGTTTTGGATTGTAGTACAGCACGTTCAGATCCGAGGAGAGGATCCGCCAGTCATGCTCGTATGGTGGGTTGTCGACCGCTCCGAAACTGCCGCCGCAGGAGAGGATGATTCTGGGGATCCATTCCTCGTCTTTTCCCATGGTTCTTCTGCATTCCCTGTACCAGGCGTCTTCAAGGGTGTCCCGTGTTGGGAAGACAAAGCCGAAGTTGGCATAGAAGTCGCCTACCCCCGTGTAACTGATCCAGCTGCCATCCGTTTTTCTCTCCCAGCTGTCGGCTTCGCAGTCCCAGTCTCCGTCGGCCCATGCAGGGGCTTTGGGGTCGTAACAGTATGCAAACCAGTGCGGCTTGGTCTGGATCTCTTCCAGCATGGAGCCGGAGTCATCGATCTGCAGAAAGACGTTGGGGGTTACACTGGTACTCAGAAACAGGGGAGAGTTGGGCAGGTCGAGCCTGGCTCCCCAGGCTGTGGTAGCGGTTGCCAGCAGAGTGAGTAATAGAACGGTGCCGCTGCTCCGGGCAAAAAAGTGTTGGATGCTCTTCATCGCTGTACTCTCGCTTTTCTGTTCAGTTGAAGCGCTTCATGTAGTGGCTCTGCAGAACCACCACTGCACCAGAATCTTTGCGTACGCCCAGGGCGGTGACGGTGTAGTAGTTCAGGCCGCTGCCGGCAGTGTTTGCCTGGGCGCTGTTTTTTACAAAGGCTCTCTCTTCGATAAGGTAGTATCCCGCTGAGTCAGCGGTATCCTCCGTGCTGGTGGCTCCTATGCCGATCCACCAGGATGTGTCTCCCGATTCCCACCACGGCTGCTTTATATCGGTGGCATAAGTCTGAAGGGTGTTGCGGGCCCACACAGTGCACGGGGCAACGGTGCACGGAACCGGCTCCGCAGTGAGGCTGTCCAGAAACTGCTCGCCACTTTTGAGGGCGTGCTCTGCCGTTTGGAATGCGAGAGATCGTTCCTGGAAATTGTGCGCCAGTTTTCCCTCCAGGCTCGCACTGCCCAAGGCGGTAACGCCGAGAATGGTGACCACCAGAATTATCATGAGTACGGTGGCCAGCACGGCTCCACTCTGGTGGTGTGCTTCTCTTGTATTTGGTCTGGTAACCGTTCCGCTACTCATTGGGATTACGCAGTTGAATGGTGGTGGAGAAGATGCGCCGGTGGTAACGGTCGCTTGGGGTGGTTACGGTGGTGGACAGGATGGGCAGGGTGCGTGCCTTGGCCTTCCGGTTGGCCGGTTCGCGAATGGTGCGCATAACT
>DRMK01000142.1 GCA_011322575.1 Gammaproteobacteria bacterium | reverse complement strand
CATGTTACTCCTTCAGAGCGCGGAACAGCTCCCTGCTACGCAACGGCCTGCCCCCCAGGTAGTGGTTCAGAACCATGCGCATCAGGTGGCGCGCCTCCTTCAGGCTACGCCCGTCGCGCAGCTCCCCGGCCGCCAGCGCCAGCAGGGTGCTGCCCGCCACCTGCGGACCGGGACCCTGCTGCGCCGCCACCTCCACCGGGCCACGCTCGATATGATAACAGTAGCGGGCGTGGGGCTGAATCGGCCGCCCGCTCTGCACATCGTGATCCAGGATCATGCCGTAGCCCAGCTCCTCCAGCAGCCGGCACTCGAAAATGCGCAGCGCCTCCTGATTGACCCCGCCCGCGGCCAGGCGGTTCAATGTATCGCAGTAGCTGTCAAACAGCGCGGGGCAGGCCACGTGGCGCCCGGTAAGGCGCAGCAGCAGTTCGTTGAGGTAGAAACCGCTCATCAGGGCCGCGCCGGAGAGCGACAGTGGCTCGCCATCCGGCTCCACGCCGCGCATGGTGGCCAAATCGCCACGGCCCTGCCAGGAGATCAGCAGGGGGCGAAACGGCTGCAACCTCCCCTGCAGCCCGGAGCGCCGCCGGGTTACCCCGCGCGCCACCATCCCGAACCGGCCATGGTGGCGGCTGAACACCTCCAGCAGACGGCTGCTGTTACGATAGGGGCGCTGGTGAAGGATGTAGGCGGGCTGCAGATCCGGCCGCTCACCCCTCATCGCTGTACCCCAGGCTGCGCAGTGCCCGCTCGTCATCCGACCAGCCCTCCTTTACCTTGACCCAGAGCTGCAGGAACACCCGGCTGTCGAGCAGCCGCTCCATATCCCTGCGCGCCTGCGCGCCAACCTTTTTCAGCTGGCCGCCATCCCTGCCAATCACCATCCCCTTGTGGCTGCTGCGCTCCACCCAGATCACTGCGCCGATCTCGACAAGCCCATTACCGCGGCGCCGAAATCTTTCGATCTCCACGGTAAGCCCGTAGGGGAGCTCCTGGCCCAAACGGCGCATGAGTTTCTCGCGCACGATTTCCGCGGCCAGAAAACGCTCGCTGCGATCGGTGATCTGCTCAGGGGGGAATACCGGCGGCTGTTGCGGGAGCAGACGCTCCACCACCTCTTCCACCCGCAGGAGATCGCTGCGGCGGGTTGCCGAGATGGGGAGAACCTCCTCGAAGCCGTACCTGCCGCCCAGCTCCTGCAGATAAGGCAGCAGGCGGGACTTGTCGGTCACGCGATCCACCTTGTTGACCAGCAGGATCACTGGCGCCTTTGCCTGCCGGATCCGCTCCAGCACCAGCTCATCCTCCGTGCCCCAGCGCAGCGCCTCCACCATGAATAAAATCAGATCCACATCCTGCAGGCTGGCGCTGGCCACCCGGTTCAGGTAGCGGTTCATGGCGCTTTTTGCCTGTAGATGGATGCCGGGGGTATCCACGTAGATGGCCTGCAGGCGCTCGCCCGATCTGATCCCGAGGATGCGGTGCCTGGTGGTCTGCGGCTTGCTGGAGGTTATGCTGATCTTCTGCCCGAGGATCCGGTTGAGCAGAGTGGACTTGCCCACGTTGGGCCGACCGACGATGGCGATGAAGCCGCAACGGTGGCCGGAATCACTCATGTCCGGCCAGGATCCGGAAGGCCTCCCGCGCTGCGGCCTGCTCCGCCTTGCGGCGGCTGCTGCCTCTTCCCTCCACACGCTCCGGCAGAGCCGGGCTTTCGCACTCCACCACATAGATCCGGGCGTGCTTGCTGCCCTCTTCGCGAACGATGCTGTAGGAGGGCGGGGACAGCCGGCGCGCCTGCAGAAACTCCTGCAGCCGGGTCTTGGGATCCTTCAGCTGATCCAGCTCCGGCAGCTCCTCGAAGCAGGGCTGGTAGAGACGCAGGATCACCTCCCGAGCCCGGGGAAAGCCGCTATCCAGGCTGATGGCGCCGAAAATGGCCTCCAGCGCGTCGGCCAGGATGGAGCTGCGCCGGAAACCGCCGCTCTTCAGCTCCCCCTGCCCCAGCTTGAGGTGCTCCCCGATGGCGATGCGCTGCGCTATGCTTGCCAGCATCTCCCGGTTGACCAGGGTGGAGCGCAGCCGGCTCAGCTCTCCTTCATTGCTGCGTGGATAGCGGTGGTATAGCTCATGGCTGATCACATGGTCGAGCACTGCGTCACCCAGGAACTCGAGCCGCTCGTAGTTCTTTCCCGCCGCGCTGCGATGGGTGAGCGCCATCTCCAGCAGACCCTGCTCCCGAAACTCGTACCCCAGTGCCTGGCAAAGACGCTGCAAACCGCTACTATTCGACGACGGTGCCAATTCTGCTCCAGGTAATTCCGCCATCTACCGGATCCCAGTTCATCCAGACGAAGAATGCCTTGCCCACCAGATTACCTTCCGGCACCGTTCCCCAGAAGCGGCTGTCCCGGCTGTTGTCCCGATTGTCCCCCAGGACGAAATACTGACCCTCCGGGACGGTGTACTCGAAGTCCCGGCGGAAGCCGTTTTCGCGCAGCAGGATGTCATGGGTGACGCCGCCGATGGTTTCCCGATAGCGCATCGCACCGCTCATGCTGGCGCTGGCGCCGCCGGCCACATACTTGCCCACCGGTTCCCTGGGGATCAGCTTGCCGTTTACATAGAGTTTCTTGTCCACATAGCGGATATGGTCGCCCGGCACGCCAATGATCCGCTTGATATAGTCGATGCTCGGATTCTCCGGGTAGCGAAACACGGCAATGTCGCCCCGCTGCGGCTCGCCAATCTCCACAATCTTGGTGTTCAGCACCGGCAGCCGCAGTCCGTAGGAGAACTTGTTTACCAGGATAAAATCCCCCACCAGCAGGGTGGGCATCATGGAACCGGACGGGATGCGGAACGGCTCCACCAGAAAGGAGCGCAGCAGCAGCACGGCAAGTATGATGGGGAAAAAGGATTTGGAGTACTCCACCAGCAGCGGAACCTTCTCCTGCTGCCCGGAAGAGACCTCCGCTCCGCCAGACGGAACCAGTACCGCACGGCGCCGGGGCGCAAAGATCAGCGCATCCAGCGCCCAGATCACGCCGGTGACGAAGGTCGCCAGCACCAGTATTGCAGGAAAGTTTATGTCCACTACTTGTTACCTGTATCGAGTACCGCCAGAAAGGCGGACTGCGGGATCTCCACGCTGCCCACCTGCTTCATGCGCTTCTTGCCCGCCTTCTGCTTCTCCAGCAGCTTGCGCTTGCGGGTTATGTCGCCACCGTAACACTTGGCGGTGACATTCTTGCGCAGCGCCTTGACGTTGCTGCGCGCTATGATCTTGCTACCTATGGCCGCCTGGATGGCCACGTCGAACATCTGGCGCGGGATCAGCTCCTTCATCCTTTCCACCAGCTCGCGGCCACGGCTCTGGGCCTGGTCCCGGTGGGTGATCAGCGCCAGCGCGTCCACCACCTCGCCGTTGATCAGCATGTCCATCTTCACCAGATCCGCCGGCTGAAAGCGCAGGAACTCGTAGTCCAGAGAAGCGTAACCGCGACTAACCGACTTCAGACGGTCGAAGAAATCCAGCACCACCTCGTTCAGCGGCAGCTCGTACTGCAAGGATACCTGATTCCCCAGATACTGCATGTTCCTCTGCACCCCGCGCTTCTCGATGCAGAGGGTGATTACGTTTCCGACATACTCCTGCGGCACCAGGATGGTGGCGCTGATGACAGGCTCGCGGATCTCCTGCAGCAGGTTGGCGGCAGGCAGCCGCGCCGGATTGTCCACATATACGATTTCACCCTTGCTGGTGAGTACCTCGTACACCACCGTGGGCGCCGTGGTAATCAGGTCCAGATTGTACTCCCGTTCCAGCCGCTCCTGCACGATCTCCATGTGCAGCATGCCCAGAAAACCGCAGCGAAAGCCGAAACCCAGCGCCTGGGAGGTCTCCGGTTCGTAGAACAGGGATGAGTCGTTCAGGCGCAGCTTGGCCAGCGCATCGCGCAGATCCTCATAATCGTCGGAGCTGACCGGAAACAGGCCGGCGAACACGCGCGGCTTGATCTCCTGAAATCCGGGCAGCGGCCCCGCCGCCGGGCGGGCGGCATGAGTGAGGGTATCACCCACCGGCGCCCCCTCGATCTCCTTGATGCCGGCAATCACATAGCCGACCTCTCCCGCCCGCAGCTGTTCGGTATCCTGCATTCTGGGCGAGAAGATCCCCAGCCGATCCACATGGTAGCTCTGCCCGGTGGACATCACGGTAATCTTCTCCTTCCTGCGCAACACGCCGTGCTTGATGCGCACCAGGGAGACCACCCCCAGGTAGTTGTCGAACCAGGAGTCGATAATCAGGGCCTGCAGCGCCCCGCCACGATCCCCTTCCGGAGGCGGGATCCGCTCCACCAGCAGCTCCAGCAGCTCCGCCACCCCGGCGCCGGTCTTGGCGCTCACCCTGGGGGCATCCCGGGCCTCGATACCTATTATATCCTCTATCTCCCGACCTACCCGCTCCGGATCCGCGGCCGGCAGATCGATCTTGTTGAGCACCGGAAGCACCTCCAGCCCCTGCTCGATGGCGGTATAGCAGTTGGCCACGCTCTGCGCCTCCACCCCCTGGGAGGCATCCACCACCAGCAGCGCCCCTTCGCAGGCCGCCAGGGAGCGGGATACCTCGTAGGAGAAATCCACATGCCCCGGCGTATCAATGAAGTTGAGCTGGTATTTGCGCCCGTCCGCCGCCTGGTACTCGAGGGTAACGCTCTGCGCCTTGATGGTGATGCCGCGCTCCCGCTCCAGATCCATGGAGTCGAGCACCTGCGCCTCCATCTCCCGCTCGCTGAGGCCGCCGCAAAGCTGGATGATCCGGTCCGCCAGCGTGGACTTGCCGTGATCGATATGGGCGATGATGGAGAAATTGCGTATGTTGCCCAGCTCACTCATCAACCGGCCTCACCAAAGGAGCTTGTGCATACGGTCGATGGATCTTTCCTGAATCGAAACAGACAACGCGCAATGATCTGGCGAAAACCCCGGATATCCACGGTATAGAGCACCCACACGAATCAGAGAAAAAAACCCCGGCCGATTTTACCTGAACCTCATCGCCGACTGAAATGGCGAGCCAGGGCATCCTCGTCCAGAAAGTGGTGGCAGATCTCCTCCTCTCCGGCCATCAGCACTGGAACCAGCTCGTCAAAACGCTGCTCGAGTCCGGGATCGCTGTCCACATCCACCAACTCCAAGGCAAAACCGTAGCGCTGCTGAAAGGGCAGCAGCGCACGGTGCATGTCCTCACACAGGTGACAGTAGCTGCGGGTATAGAGCGTCAGTTCCACCGGCTACTCTTTATCGTCACCGGGCAAGGTAAGGGCCAGGAACAGGGGGCTGCCACCGCGCTGCACCAGCAGCGGAACCGCCTTGTCAGCCGGCAGCTTGGCCAGGATCTCCTTGAGCTGCGCCGTATCTTTCACCGCCCTGTTGTCGATGCGCAGGATAACGTCGCCGGGGCGCAGGCCGGCCCGCTGCGCCGGGCCATCCTGAATTTTCTTGACCAGCACGCCACCCTGACCCTCCAGCTTCATCTCCTTGCGCTGCTCGTCGCTCAGGTTGGCGATCACCGCCTTGAGGCGGTTTTCGATGCGTGACGAAGGCTCTGTGGATGAGAGTTCCAGCTCCTCTTCGCCGGGCAGCTCCTCGATATCCACCTTTTTGGTGATGGTCTTACCATTGCGCACCACCTTGAGGGTGGCCGTGCTGCCCGGACGGACACGCCCCACCAACGGCGGCAGATCCGACGAGTAGTAGATTTTCCTGCCGTTGAACTCCACGATTATGTCGCCCACCTCCAGACCGGCGCGCGCCGCCGGGCTGTCCGGCAGCACCCGCGAGATCAGGGCGCCCATCGGCTTCTCCATGCCGAAGGACTCCGCGAGGTCGCGCGTCACGTTTTGGATCAGCACCCCCAGCCAGCCGCGTGATACCGATCCCTTGCTCTTGAGCTGCTCCATTACATCCATGGCCATATCGATGGGAATGGCAAACGACAGCCCCATGAACCCCCCGGTACGGCTGTAAATCTGGGAGTTGATCCCCACCACCTCGCCATCCATGTTGAACAGGGGACCACCCGAGTTACCGGGGTTTATGGCCACGTCGGTCTGGATGAACGGTACGTAGTTCTCGCTGGGCAGGGCGCGCCCGATTGCGCTCACCACCCCCACCGATACCGACTGTTCGAACCCGAATGGCGAGCCGATGGCCAGCACCCACTCCCCCACCTTGAGCTCGCCGGAGCGGCCTATCCTGGCTACCGGCAGATCAGTGGCATCCACCTTCAGCAATGCTATATCGCTGCGCTTGTCATGCCCCACCAGACTGGCTTTCAGCTCCCGCCGATCGCTGAACTTGACGATGATCTCGTCGGCGTGATCCCCCACATGGTTGTTGGTGAGAATGTAGCCGTCGCTGGAGACGATAAACCCGGATCCCAGTGACTGGCTGTCGAAACTTCTCCCTTCTCCCTCCTCTCCGAAGAAGTGCCGGAACAGATCGCCAAACGGCCCCTCCTTGGGGATCTCCATCCCCGGCGGCAGCGCGGGATGCTCGCGCTTTATCTTCTGCGTGGTGCTGATGTTCACCACCACCGGGGAGTTGCTCTCAACCAGGCCCGTAAAGTCCGGCAGATCGGCTGCCCATGCTCCGGCACAAAACAGAACCAGGCCAATCGCCAGGGTAGAGAGGAGATGGCCACGAACGGGCCTGACATTTTTCATGACTTTCATCTATTACCTACGCTATCCAGTTGAAATGTTGAAATAAGATCAGATCCTGACAACAGGAATATACCGCCCCGCGGTGGGGGCTTGTTGCACCTTGCGCAAAATGATCGGCCGATAGCGCGCATCGCGCCCGATTCTGCGTGAAAAGCGGGACAGCCAGAGCAGCCCGCCAGCCAGTCCCAGCAGACCCGCGACAATACTGCTGCCCTCGGCAGGCAGCCCGAGCCCCGGCGCCAACAGCGTGGAGCCGGCAACCGCGGACAGTATCATCGCTACCAGCGGCACGATATACACCGCCAGCGAACCCCTCACCAGGGCCTGCTCATCGATACCGATGACCACCTCGTCGCCACGCCGGACGGACACGGGATCCACCACCCGCAACGTGGTGCTGCGTTCGCCCAGCATACGCTCCAGCACCGAAACGCCACAACCCTTGTTGAGCGAACAGCCACTACATGCGCTCTTGCGCCCGGTGCGCACCCAGGCGACCCCTTCTCCGGTCCGTTCGACGATAGCCCGTTCCTCAATCATGCCCGGCGCGCCTCTGCATGGAGGTTGCAATCCTGCGCACCGTCTCGGCAGGCACCTCGCCAAGTGCGATCACCTGGTACTGGTCGTTGGTAGTGCCAAAGGCGTTGACGGCTCCCAGGCTGGAGCTGCCCTGCAACGGCTCGCCACGCGACCCGAGTCGCTCGATGAACACCGATACCGAGGTGAGGCCATCCGAATAGACCAGCTGTTCCATCGCCCCTCCGTTCTGCCCGGAAGAGTAGCGGCGATGCATGCTCAACTCGAACCCCTGTGGCAGCCGGGTGGCGTACCAGCCGGCATCCCCCGTCTGCTCCTGCTGTCCATCCCGCGCATCGTTGTGGAAATAGACCACCTCTCCCCCACGGATCCCGGGTTCCAGCAGACCGGGAGGAACCTGCTCCAGGAACCGCACATCAACGAACATGAACTGCTCGGAGATCCGGCCGCTGCGCGCGGAGGAGCT
>DRMK01000141.1 GCA_011322575.1 Gammaproteobacteria bacterium | reverse complement strand
GGTTATCGCGTGCTCACCCACGCGCAGAATCTTCATGACGTTGGTGCCGCCATGAACTCCCATCAAATCACCCTTGGTAACGATCACCAGATCCCCCTCGCGCACCACCCCGCGACGCAACAGCTCATCCACAGCCTCCTTGTTCACCTGTGGCGCTTCGCTGCTGGTGGGCTGGAAACTTACGGGATAGACACCTCGGTACAGGGTCACCCTGCGGCGCGTCTCCACATGGGGCGTCAGGGCGTAGATTGGTATGCCTGAACTTATGCGCGACATCCAGAGCGGGGTGGAGCCGGACTCGGTAAGGGCGGCGATGGCCGCCACCGGAAGGTGGTTGGCAGTGTACATGGTGGCCATGGCGATGGCCTCGTCGATGCGCTGGAACTTCCTGTCGATACGGTGCTGGGAGCGGGTCACCGTGGGCTGTTTCTCCGCCACTTGGCAGATCCGGTCCATGGCGGCGACCGCCTTCTCGGGATGCATTCCCGCAGCGGTCTCCGCGGACAGCATTACCGCGTCGGTCCCGTCCAGCACCGCGTTTGCCACGTCGAACACCTCGGCGCGCGTCGGGATATGGTTCTCGATCATCGACTCCATCATCTGGGTGGCGGTGATCACCACCTTGTTCATCTCCCGCGCCATGAAGATGAGTTTCTTCTGTACCGGGGGCAGCGCCGCGTCACCAATCTCCACCCCCAGATCGCCCCGAGCCACCATGATGGCGTCGGAGGCCTCGATGATCTCCTCTATGCTGTCCAGCGCCTCGGCGCGCTCTATCTTGGCGATGATCTCACCGTGACCGCCAGCGGCGCGCAACAGATCGCGTGCTTCGTTTACATCCTCCGGCGTGCGCGGAAACGATACCGCTAGATAGTCGGCGCGCAGCTCGGCGGCCAGCTTGATATCCTTTCTGTCCTTGTCGGTCAGCGCCGGAGCGGAGAGCCCACCCCCCTTGCGGTTGATTCCCTTGCGATCGTGCAGCGTGCCGCCCACCACCACCTTGCAGATGATCCGGCGCCCCTCCACCTCCTCGACCCAGAGCACAATCCGGCCGTCGTCGATGAGCAGGGTGTCTCCCCTGGCCACCTCCTCCGGAAGCTGCTTGTAGGAAAAACCGACGCAGTGCTTGGTTCCTTCCGTGGGATCCAACTGTCCGTCGAGACAGAACTGCTTGCCCTCTTGCAGCTCCACCTTCCCCTTCTTGAAGCGCTCGATCCGGATCTTGGGCCCCTGCAGATCCGCCAGGATCCCCACCTGCCGACCATGCGCCCGGGCACGGTTGCGAACCCGCTCCGCCCGCTCCTTGTGCTCCTCCGGCTTGCCATGGGAGAAATTGATGCGCACCACGTCGACACCAGCATCTATGAGCTTGTCGAGCACCTTGGGGTCGTCGGTAGCGGGCCCCAGCGTCGCAACGATCTTGGTTCGTCTAGTCATCTCAGTCGATTGGCCTGTAAGCCGCCAGGTTCTCGCGCCGACAGCCTCACTGTACGGCCCGCTGCTCCAGGATGGCTACGGCAGGAAGCTTCTTGCCCTCCAGAAACTCCAGAAAGGCACCCCCTCCGGTGGAGATATAGGATACCCGATCCGCAATGTCGTATTTGGCCACCGCTGCCAGAGTATCACCACCACCGGCAATGGAAAAGGCCGGGCTCTCCGCGATGGCCATCGCTATGGCTCTGGTTCCCTCGCCAAACTGATCGAATTCGAATACCCCTACCGGGCCGTTCCAGACAATGGTGCCCGCACCCTTCAGAATCTCCGCGAGCCGCTGGGCGGTTTCCGGACCGATGTCGAAGATCATGTCGTCATCGGCCACCTCATCCACCCTTTTCAGGGTGGCGGCGGCATCCTCGGCAAACTCCTTGCCACACACCACATCCACCGGAACCGGGATATCCCCGCCCCGCTCCCTGGCCTGGGCGGAGAGCTTTCTGGCCTCGTCCATCAGGTCCGGTTCATAGAGCGATCTGCCCACGTTGTAGCCCGCCGCGGCGATGAAGGTGTTGGCGATTCCGCCACCCACGATGAGCCCGTCCACCACCTTGGAGAGAGACTCCAGAACGGTCAGCTTGGTGGACACCTTGGATCCGCCGACTATGGCCACCATGGGGCGCGCCGGATTGTCCAGCGCCTTGCCCAGCGCCTCCAGTTCACCGGCCAGCAGCGGGCCCGCGCAGGCCACCGGCGCATATTTGGCAACGCCATGGGTGGATGCCTGGGCCCGGTGGGCGGTACCAAAGGCATCCATCACGAAGATATCGCACAGGCTGGCATATTTCCTCGCCAGCTCTTCATCGTTCTTTTTCTCGCCCTCGTTGAAGCGCACATTTTCCAGCACCGCCACCTCACCCTGCGCGATTTCCGGGGCCACCTCCAGGTAGTCCTTGATCAGACGCACCGGCTGGTCCAGCATCCCGGACAGATGATCCACCACCGGGGCAAGGGAGAACTCCTCGCTGTACTCCCCCTCGGTGGGGCGCCCCAGATGGGACATCAGCATCACCCTTGCTCCGGCGTCGATGCAGCGCCGGATGGTGGGCAGCGAAGCACGGATGCGGGTATCATCGGCCACCCTGCCATCCTTCACTGGAACGTTGAGATCCTGGCGAATCAGCACCCGCTTGCCCCCCAGGTCCAGGTCGGTCATCTTGATTACGGACATCTGTTGCTCCTGAAAAAATGAAAAGATTCCGATTTTGGAAAAACCATTGGCCAAACCACCCTCCCGGCTTGATCAATGGCTCTCCCCAGCCGCTCCGGGGAGAACCGCCGGGCGGTTCGGCCGCCCGGCGGAATCCGTTCCATCAGCTGGCGACGTGCCTCACCAGGCGCATCATGTTGCTGGTGTAGCCATACTCGTTGTCGTACCAGGAGACCACCTTGACAAAGGTGTCGTCCAGCTGGATTCCGGCTCCGGCATCGAAGATGGAGGGCTTGTTGACTCCACGGAAATCGGTGGAAACCACCATGTCCTCGGTATAACCCAGCACGCCAGCCAGGGGCCCGGACTCGGAAG
>DRMK01000140.1 GCA_011322575.1 Gammaproteobacteria bacterium | reverse complement strand
TCGGCACCGTAATCGGGATGATCAAGGTGTTCGCCACCATCACTACGCAGGGGGTGGGAGATCCCGGTTCCCTGGCGGGTGGCATATCCGAGGCCCTGATCACCACCGCGGCAGGGCTTTCGGTAGCGATCCCCGCGCTGATGTTCTACCGCTTCTTCCGGCGCCGGGTGGATGAGCTGGTGCTGAGCATGGAGGAGGAGTCACTCAAGCTGGTGGAGGTGATCCACGGGGAGCGGGAGCCGGATCGCGCCAGCGAGGCGGCCTGATGAACCTGCGCCCCAACCGTAGCAGCGAAGAGGTGGAGATCAACCTGACGCCGCTCATCGACGTGGTGTTTCTGCTGCTGATCTTCTTCATGGTCTCCACGACCTTTACCCGCGAATCGGAGGTGAGCGTGGATCTTCCCGAGGCGAGCGGCGAGGCGCTGGAGGTCAAGCCGCAGGTTGTCGAGATCAGCATCGATGCCCAGGGCCACTATTTCATCAACCGCCAGGGGGTGATCAATACCCAGCTGAGCACTCTGAAACGGGCCATCCGCAAGGCGGCGGCCGGGTCCAGCGAGCCGCAGCTCATCATCAGCGCGGATCGCAAGACCCCGCACGAGTTTGTCGTCCGCGCCATGGATGCCGCCCGGCAGCTCAACTTTACCCACCTGACATTCGCTACCAGGCGCCCGGAAAAAGAGTAGCCGATCCCTTCCCGCCCCGGCAATCCGCGATGATGTAATATAGCCGGATGCGCGCATCGTCAAAACAGCCACTGCTCGCCGGCGGCTGGGAAACCTACCGCCGCCTGTTGCGTTACGTGTTTGCCTACAAGGGCACCTTTCTTCTCGCCCTGCTGGGCATGGTGGTGGCGGCCGCCACCGAGACCGGCTTCGCCGCGCTGATGAAACCGTTGCTGGACGGCACCTTCGTGGAGAAGGATCCGGAGGTCATCCGGATCATCCCTTTCGCCCTGCTGGGGATCGCGGTGCTGCGCGGGATCGCCGGCTTCGCCGCCTCCTTTGGCATGAGCTGGGTGGCGCGCAACGTGATCCGGGACCTGCGCGGGCAGATGTTCCGGGAGATGTTGCGCAAGCCGGTCAGCTATTTCGACTCCATGGCGGCGGGCCAGCTCATCTCCAAGCTGATCTACGATGTGGAGCAGGTGGCCAGCGCCAGCACCCAGGTGGTGACCGTGCTGGTGCGTGATGTATTCACCATCGCCGGACTGCTGGGCTGGATGATCTATCTGAATGCGTCGCTGGTGCTGGTGCTGGCGGTGGTTGGTCCCGTAGTAGTGGTTACGGTGCGTTTCGCCAGCAAGCGGTTCCGCCTGCTCAGCCGCCGGGTGCAAAGCTCCATGGGGGACGTGGGAAGTGCCGCCAACGAGGCGGTGCAGGGGCAGCGGGTGATCAAGATATTCCGTGGTGAGGAGTACGAAAACCAGCACTTCCGTAAGGTCAACGAGTACAACAGGCGCCAGAACCTGAAGCATGACGCTACCAGGTTCGTCAACGTATCGGTGGTGGAGTTCCTGGTGGCGGTGGCGATTGCCAGCGTGGTCTACATAGCTACCCTGCCCGGCATGCTGGAGGACATCACCGCCGGAACCTTCATGTCCTTCATCGCCGCCATGTCGCTGCTGGTGCAGCCGGCCAAGCGTCTCACCACCATAAACGCGGCCCTGCAGCGGGGCATAGTGGCCTCCCAGAGCATCTTCTCCCTGCTGGATGCCGAGCCGGAGAGGGACACCGGAACACGGGTGCTGGGCAGGGTGCGGGGTGAGGTGGAGTTCCGCAACGTCTCCTTCAGCTATCCGTCCAGTGACGAGCCGGTATTGAGGGATATCTCGTTCCGCACCGCGGCCGGCAGGATGATAGCCCTGGTGGGCCGTTCCGGCAGTGGCAAGTCCACCCTGGTAAGCCTGCTGCCACGTTTCTACGATCCGGACAGCGGCGTCATCCTGGTGGATGGGCAGAACATCCGTGACTGCACCCTCGCCTCACTGCGGGACCAGATCGCCCTGGTGAGCCAGGACGTGGTGCTGTTCGACGACACGGTGGCCGGCAACATCGCCTACAGCCGCCGCGGCAAGGCCAGCGAACGGGAGATCCTGGAAGCGGCCGAGGCGGCGCATGCCATGGAGTTTATCAGCCGGATGCCGCAGGGGCTGGAGACCAGGGTGGGCGAGAATGGCGCGCTGCTCTCTGGCGGGCAGCGCCAGCGCATCGCTATCGCCCGCGCCTTTTTGAAAGATGCCCCGATTCTGATCCTCGACGAGGCCACCTCGGCACTGGACAGCGAGACCGAGCAGCACATCCAGGTGGCGCTGGATCGGCTGATGCAGAGTCGTACCACGCTGGTGATAGCCCATCGCCTCTCCACCATCGAGCGGGCGGACACCATCCTGGTGATGGAGGGTGGCGCCATCGTGGAGCAGGGCTCCCACGCGGAGCTGCTGGCGCGAGGTGGCCACTATACCAGGCTCTACCAGATGCAGTTCAGGGAGCCGGAACGGCAGTGAAACCCCTGGAGAGGCTCTGGTATGGCGGCAGCTTGTTGGCCGTGCCCCTGGTTCCCCTCTCCTGGCTGTTCCGTGGAGTGGTGGCGCTGCGCCGCCGGGCCTACCAGCGCGGTCTGCTGCACAGCCAGCGCGCGGGCTGCCCGGTAATCGTGGTGGGTAACCTGACGGTGGGCGGCAGCGGTAAGACCCCCTTCGTGATCTGGCTGGCGGGGCAGTTGCTGAGCGCCGGTTACTGGCCCGGTATCGTCAGCCGCGGCTACGGTGGCAGGGCCAGCAGCTGGCCGCAGCAGGTGCGCCCGGACAGCGACACCAAGGTGGTCGGTGACGAAGCGGTGCTGATAGCGCGCCGTACCGGCTGCCCGATGGCGGTGGGACCCGATCGGGTGGAGGCGTGCCGCGCCCTGCAGAAGTTCCACCAGTGCGATGTGATAATATCCGACGACGGGCTGCAGCATTACGCCATGCAGCGTGACCTGGAGATCGTAATCATCGACGGGGCGCGCCGCTTCGGCAACGGTCACTGTTTGCCGGCGGGGCCGCTCCGGGAGCCGCCGGCACGGTTGCGCAGTGTCGATCTGGTGGTGCTGAACGGTGGCTTTCCCCGTGCCGGAGAGGCCCTTATGCTGCTGGAGGGCAACACCCTCTGCAACCTGGCCGAACCTGAAAACTGCCGGCCGCTCTCCTCCCTGAGCGGGAGTCGCGTGCATGCGGTGGCGGGTATCGGCAATCCAGGGCGCTTCTTTGCCCGCCTGCGCGAGACGGGGCTGGTGGTGGAGGAGCACCCATTTCCCGACCACCACCGCTTCAGCGCCCGGGATCTGGAGTTTGGTGACAACCTGCCGGTGGTGATGACCGAGAAGGACGCGGTAAAATGTCGCCAGTTCGCCGGCCCGGACCACTGGTACCTGCCGGTCAGCGCCCGCCTGGAAGATGGTTTCGCCGCCCGGCTGCTGCAACTTTTGAAAAGGAAAACCGATGGATAGCAAACTGCTCGAGATCCTGGTCTGCCCTGTGTGCAAGGGCCCTCTTACCTACCGGAAAAGCGAGGGAGAGCTGATCTGCAAGGCGGACCGCCTGGCTTATCCCATCCGGGATGGCATACCGGTAATGCTGGAGAGTGAGGCGCGCCAGCTGGCGCCGGAGGAGGAGCCGGAGTAGTGCCCGGCGGTGGCGCGGAGTTCAGCGTCATCATTCCGGCGCGCTATGGTTCACAGCGCCTGCCGGGCAAGCCGCTCCGCGAGATAGCTGGCCAGCCCATGATCCGGCACGTCTATGAGCGTGCGCTGGAGAGCGGTGCAGCGGAGGTGATAGTGGCCACCGACGACGAGCGCGTAGTAGATGCGGTGGAGTCATTCGGCGGCACCGCCTGCATGACATCCACCACCCATAACTCGGGCAGCGAGCGCCTGGCGGAGGTGGTGGCCAGGCTCGGCTATCCATCAGAGCGGATAGTGGTCAACCTGCAGGGGGACGAACCGCTCATGCCGCCCTCCCTGATCCGCCAGGTGGCGCAGGATCTGCGGCAGCACCCCGAGGCCCAGGTCTCTACTCTCTGTACCCCCATCCGGAGCGCCGCCCAGCTGTTCGACCCGCACATCGTCAAGGTGGTACTGGATGCTGCGGATTACGCCCTCTACTTCAGTCGCGCTCCCATCCCCTGGGACAGGGAGACCTTTGCCGAAACCACCCAACGGTTGCCGGAAAGGCGCGAGCACCTACGCCACATCGGCCTCTACGCTTACCGGGCCGGGTACCTGACCCAGTTCATGGCCCTCTCCCCGGCCCCCTTGGAGCGCCTGGAGCGTCTGGAACAGCTGCGCGTCCTGTGGCACGGCGGGCGCATCCACGTGGCGAAGGCATGCACCGTTCCCGCTCATGGCGTGGATACCCCAGACGATCTCAAAGTAGTGGAAAAGGAATTTTATAATTGCTGACAAAGCGCTGTCTCCTATTGGCTACACTAGGGGTGGACGGTTTTGCTTGATCGTCGGGAAGCTGACGTTTAAAATAGGGAACATAACACCAAATCAAGGGAAAACAGCCATCTGGGGCGGGTTTTCCCTGCGTTCTGAGAGAACCCCCAAACAGAACCATTGCGCAGGAAGCGGATCTAACCACAACATGGTATTGGCGGGAGGCCGTAGCTGCCATCTCGCATCAGCTGGTAACAGAACAGGGCTCTGCATGACGTCACGTTACAGAATCGTATCCTTGATGGCTCTTGCCGCCATACTCTCTTCCTGCGGCTGGGTGGACAGCGGCGTGGGTGGCAACATTCCCCCGCGGAGCGCAGACGACAGCTATTCGGTAAAAGAGGGGGATACGCTGGAGATAACCACATATAAGGACGGGGTTCTGGGTAACGACAAGGATGGCGGGTTGCGTCAGCTCACAGCGCGGCTGGTGGAAGGCAAGGGTCCCCGCTATGCAGTGGAGGACGGCTTCGTCTTCAATTCGGATGGCACTTTCACCTATGTCCACAGCGGGGAGGAGCCCCCGGAGCCCAGCAATGTGGACGGTGTTCAGCGCCGCTGCGATTTCTTCACCTATATAGCCAACGACGGAGTCGCCGATGGCGAGCCGAAGGATGTTTGTATAGAGATTCAGGGGGTCAATGATCCGCCGCGGATAATCGGTTGGAAAAACCCTCCCATGACCACTCCCGAGGATACCCCTCTGGCTATTACGCAGGCGGATCTGGTTATCGAGGATCCGGATAATCCACCTGAGGAGCGCACATTGAAACTCCAGGAAGGCAAGCGCTATAGCCTGGAGAAAAACAGGATCAAGCCCGATGCCAACTATTTTGGCGATCTAACGGTGGGAGTGGTGGTCAGTGACGGGAAGGCGGAGAGCGAGCCGGTTCCTCTCACCGTAACGGTAATTTCCCAAAACGATCCCACCGTGATCACGCAGAAGACCGATCCCATCAAGATAAAAGAGGATGAGCCCCTGCCGATCAGCTTTGCGGATATCGACATATTCGACCCCGATGTGACTCCTCCGTACGACGACGATTTTGAACTCGCCGTAGTAGAAGAGACGGGGCGCCCCTATACCGTGAGCAGGGATCCCCAAGGGGGGTTCATAGTTCAGCCGCGGAAAGATCTCAACAGGCTGGACGTGGATCTGGCGCAGGACGGCGGTCTCCTGAAGGTAAAACTTACGCTGGAGGATAACGACGGTAATGTCTATGGTAAAGATTTGAATGTCGAGATAGAGCCAGTCAACGATGCGCCTACCATCACCGGAACCCCTGCTACCTCGGTGGCGGAGGATTCTTCTTACACCTTTACGCCCACCGCATCGGATGTGGATCCTGGTGACACGTTGACCTTCAGCATTGGCAACAAGCCTTCGTGGGCGAATTTCAGCCCGGCGACCGGCACCTTGAGTGGAACGCCGGCCAATGGGGATGTTGGCACCACCACGGGTATTGTAATCACGGTTACCGACTCTGCCGGTGTCTCGGCCTCTCTACAGCCGTTTGACATTACCGTGACCAACGTAAACGATCCGCCCACCATCTCCGGGACTCCGGACACCACGGTGGCGGAGGATTCTCCTTACACCTTTACGCCGACCGCATCGGATGTGGATCCTGGTGACACGTTGACCTTCAGCATTGGCAACAAGCCTTCATGGGCGAATTTCAGCTCGGCGACCGGCACCTTGAGTGGAACGCCGACCAATGATGATGTTGGCACCACTACGGGTATTGTAATCACGGTTACCGACTCTGCCGGTGTCTCGGCCTCTCTACAGCCGTTTGACATTACCGTGACCAATGTAAACGATCCGCCCACCATCACCAGTACACCGTTGACGACGGCGACGGAAGGTACAGCGTACACCTACAATGTTACGGC
The DNA here is from genome assembly GCA_011322575.1 of Gammaproteobacteria bacterium. Lineage (GTDB taxonomy): Bacteria > Pseudomonadota > Gammaproteobacteria > Thiohalospirales > Thiohalospiraceae > DRMK01. The sequence continues at coordinate 72 of DRMK01000140.1, read as the reverse complement.
TACCGATCCGGATAGCGGAGACGCGCTTACGATCACTGCTCTCACCAAGCCGAATTGGTTGGTGCTGACAGC
>DRMK01000139.1 GCA_011322575.1 Gammaproteobacteria bacterium | reverse complement strand
GTGGGCAACGCCACCGCCCTGCGCCGCAGCCATGCCGGGGTCGTGATCCGCAACAACATCTTCTACGACAACGGCACCGCCATAGCCCCTACCACCCTGGAGGGTGGAATCAGCTACAACGGCTTCCAGGCCAATGATACCGACGGCGCCGTGGGTAACAACGCGCTTCTCGAACCCCTGCTCAGGATGGTCAGCTCGGCGCGCCGGGACTTCCACCTCCGCTACAACTCCGAGGCGCGGGACGCAGGGGATCCGAATGACACCGACATCATCGACGGCAGCCGGGCGGATCTGGGCGCCTATGGCGGAGAGTACGCTGATCCCGTACCATTCCCCGTATATGATGTCATGGCGGAGCCGGATGGCGAGGATGCCGTCACGGTGAGCTGGTCCTCTAACCCCTCCTATCTCACGGCGGGATACATGCTTTACTACGGCACCGGCGGGGGATACTCCGGCAGCGATGCCAGCGAGGGGGTCTCCCCCCTGGATGTGGGCAGGGTTACCAGCTTCCGGCTGAGCGGGCTCGCCCCCGCCAGCGCCGGACTCGAGGCGCCGCAGCTGGCGCGGCCCGTCCCCTCCCACAGGGCGTTGACCATCAGCTGGAGCCCGGTGAGCGGGGCCTCGGGATACCGGTTGCGATACGGCATCGACAGCGTCCAGGAGCATGAGATCGATGTGGGGCAGGTCACCTCCTACCGGCTCACGGGGTTGCAGAACGGCACCGGCTACCGTATCGCCGTGCAGGCATACAGCCAGGCGCGGTACCGTTTTGCCGTCACGGTGTACGACACTACCGACGCCAGGAACGAGAGCGTCATCGCCGCCGGCAGCAGCGCCGAGGCGGGGGTGGGCCCGGTACGCAACGGCCCGCTCTCCAGTGAGGTGGTGGCGGTTCCCGAGGCGCTGCAGCCCTATCCGGACCTGCCCGACGAGGGCTGTTTCGTAGCCACGGCCGCCTACGGCTCCTATCTCGCACCCGAGCTGCGGACGCTGCGTGAATTCCGGGATCGCTACCTGCTTCGCAACGCCCCCGGCAGGGTATTGGTAGGCTGGTACTACCGGCACGGTCCGGAGGCGGCGCGCTGGCTGGAGAGCCACCCCCGACTCAAGCCGCTGGTGCGTGCCGCTCTGCTGCCGCTGGTGGTGCTGGCTGGCCTGCTGCTGCAGGGTCACGGTCCGGTCCTGGCCACCTCGCTGGTGGCAGGACTGCTCCTGATGGTGGTGGCCTCCGGATGCAGAAAGAGAGGGGTGGCGAGAGAGGGGTGAGGAGTTCGATGAGCATGTTCAGATACTGGTCGGTGGCCTTGGCGGCCGCGCTGTTCAGCTGCGGGATCACTGCGGCCGCCGAGGAGCTGCCACGCTGGTCGCTGGAGATCAAGGGGGGAAGCTTCTTTCCCGATGAGGACAAATGGAAGGGTTACTACGGCGACGACAAGACCGGCCAGTTCAGCATGGCGCTCGCCTGGAAACCGCTGCGTCAGCTGGAGCTGGGGATCGATGGCGCCCGGATCCGGGACCGGGGCCAGGGGGTCGCCCCGCAGCAGGGGGAGCTGTCGGGAGAGGTGACTCTGGATCTCTATCCCATGCAGATCTTCGTCCTGGCGCGGGGGGTGTTCAGCGAGGGGCAGTGGCTGGTGCCCTACCTGGGCGGGGGGTGGAGCCGCATCTACTACGAGCAGGATATTCGCGGCCAGGAGACGCGGCGCGGATCGGCGACCGGCAGCCACCTGCGCGGCGGAATACAGCTGCTGCTGGATAACATCGACCGCCCCACCGCGGCCGGTTTCCACGACAGCTTCGGGGTGCTGAACAGCTACCTCTTCATCGAGGTGTCGCGCAGCAGCGTGGAGATTGGAGCGGAGCCCGTCCAGCTGGGGGGCACCAGCTATCAGGCGGGGCTGCTGTTCGAGTTCTGACCTCAGCGGCGGGGCAGCTCGTCCAGAGGCTCGTTCCACTCCTCCTGATTCATCTCGGTATCGGCAAACAGGGTTTCGCTGCTGTCCAGTTCGTCGTAGGGTCCGGACCAGTTCTCCGGTTCGGGGACCGGTTCGATCTCCAGCTGCCCCCAGTCCTCCCGGTCGATCTCCTCCAGGCTGCCGTCGAAGTACTGGAGCATTATGGTCTCCGCGTCCTCGTCCACCGCCACTACCACGAACTCCTGTCCCTTGTCGATGTGCCGGTACCACTGATCCACGGCCGGTTCCGGTTGCGCATTCATATCTCTATCCTCCCGATGTCCTGCAAATTCTAGGGTGTTTGCTATGTTTTGAGTATAGGCAATGGTGCCGAACTGTTGGGAGAGGGCCACACAATGACCGGCGGCAGACAGGTACAACAGGTGGGAGCCCCCGATCCGGAGCTGAAGAACTCCCCCATTGCGGACGAGGCGAGCGACGAGTTCGAGGTGCTGAGGCAGGAGCTGCCCGGAGAGCCGGGCTGCTACTTCAACAGCAGAAGCTATCCCAATGGCAGCTACGTCTGCAGCGGCGGGACGCTGCTGCGCTGCGACTACGGCATCTGGGTACGGCAGGGGGGATGTGACCCCGACAATCCCTGAACCGGCCGGGCAGGAGGAGGCGGGATGAGCGGCCAGGTAGCACGGCGCAGCGACGGCGTCCGGGTGGTGAGCGATGAAAACCGCTTCCCTCTGTGGTACGAGCACGAAGGGGAGGGGCTGCTGTTTGCGACCGCCCTCCACTCCGGGCATCTGCTGCGCCCCGAGGTGAAGGTGCAGATGGCGCTGGACGAGGCCACGCGGCTACGGGAGGAGGATCCCTGGACCGATCAGTGGGCGGAGC
>DRMK01000138.1 GCA_011322575.1 Gammaproteobacteria bacterium | reverse complement strand
TAGTAATATAGCGCTTTCCCGCCCATCTCCACATGTCAGAGCGGGGCCGAAACGGTTTGTCGAGGTGCTGTCGGTGTGATCTTCCCAACCACGGTGTTTGAAACATGAACCTCGGGGTTCTCAGTTACTCGCTGGCGGTATCCTCCTCCCTGGTGCTTACCCTCTTGCTGGTGACCGCCTGGAGAGGTCGGCTGCTGGGCAGCCTGCTGCTTGCCGCCGTGGTGATTACCACCCTGTGGGCCATCTGCGCGGTGTGGGTGAACGGATTTGGCACCACCGCTGCCGGCCTGGCACTGCAGCTGTTCGAGATTCTGCGCTATGCGGCGTGGTACTCCCTGCTGCTGGGCCTGCTCTCCTACTTCCATGCCTTCCAGCAGCGCCAGCGGCATCTGGTTCCGCTGGTAATGCTGATCCCCCTGTCGATGCTGTCGGCGCTGTTTTTCCCCGGACAGTTCCCGATTCCGCCCCAGGGTTGGGGGGGGGAGTTGCGCATGTCGGGGCATGTGTTGATGGCCGTGGTGGGGCTCGTGCTGATCGAGCAGATCTTCCGCAACGTCCATCAGGAGCAGTTGTGGCGGGTGAAGCATCTGCTGATCGGCGTGGGCGCCGCTTTCGCCTACGACTTCATCTTCTACTCCAGCGCCCTGTTGTTCCACACCATCGACAAGGAGATGTGGGTGGCGCGGGGGTTCGTAAACGCCCTCGTCATTCCGTTGATGGCGGTTTCGGTGGCGCGCAACCCGGAGTGGTCCGGCGAGGTGTTTGTCTCCCGCAAGGCGGTGTTCCACACTACTGTGCTGCTGGCCACCGGATTCTATCTCTTCATCGCGGTGCTGGTGGGTTACCTGATTCGGGACAGTGGCGGCAGCTGGGGAAAGGTGTTCCAGATCGCCTTCCTGTTCGTCTCCCTGGTGTTGCTGGTGCTCCTGATTCTCTCCTGGCAGGCGCGCGCCTGGCTCAAGGTGTTCCTGGGCAAGAACTTTTTCAAATACCAGTATGACTACCGGGACGAATGGCTCAAGCTGATCCACACCATGGCCCTGGATCGCTCCGGGCTGGGGCTGCGGTCGCGGGCCATCAAGGCGCTGGCGGATATCGTGGACAGCGCCGGCGGCATGCTGTGGACCCGAAACGAGGCTGGGCGCTTTCAGCAGAACGCCAGCTGGAATCTCGAGCAGCAGATAACCGAGTCGGCAGCGGCGGACTCCTCCCTGGTGCGTTTTCTGGAGCAGGAGCGCGAAGTTGTAGACCTCTCCGAGTATGTACAGGATCCGGATGCCTATCCTGGCCTGGAGCTGCCGTCGTGGCTTCGCGAGGTGGAGCTGGCCTGGCTCGTGGTGCCGCTGGTGATCGATGAGAAGCTGACCGGTTTCGTGCTGCTGGTGCGTCCCCAGGTGCCGCGCCTGATAAACTGGGAGGAGCGCGATCTGCTCAAGACCGCCGGCATGCAGATCGCGAGCTACGTGGCGTTTCTGGAGACCTCCGAGGCGCTCATGGATGCGCGCCAGTTCGAAGCCTTCAACAGGGTCTCCTCATACGTGGTGCATGACCTGAAGAACGTCAGCGCCCAGCTGGCCCTGGTGGTGGCCAACGCCCAGCGTCACAAGGGCAATCCGGCCTTCATCGACGACGCCATCGACACGGTGGCCAACGCTACCAGCAAGATGGACCGGGTGCTGGCCCAGCTGCGCAAGCGCAGCGGTGATGAAACCCTCAAGGGCGTCGTCAAGGTATGCGAGGTGTTGCAGGAGGTGGCGAAGATCCGCTCGGGGGGGAGGCCGGTGCCGCAGGTGGAGAGGTGCGACCCGGAGCTGCAGCTGTTCACCAACCGCGAGCAGCTGGTCAACATTCTCTCCCACCTGGTGAGCAACGCCCAGGAGGCCACCCGCGACGACGGGGAGGTGCTGCTGCGCGCCCAGGGACGCGGTGGAGAGGTCTTCATAGAGGTAGAGGACAACGGTTGCGGAATGGATGAGCGATTCATCCGTGAACGCCTGTTCCGCCCCTTTGACACCACCAAGGGAAACGCGGGTATGGGGATCGGCGTCTATGAGAGCCGCGAATTCGTCTGGTCCCAGGGGGGGGAGATGACGGTACTGAGCCGTACCGGGAACGACTCCGGCACCTTGTTTCGGATAAGGCTGCCGGGCTATCGAGAAACCACCCCGTCCAGGCATGAGGAGCGCATGCCGGAGGCGGTCAGAGGATAGACCGAAAATGGAAGGAGAAAATAACAGGAAGTTGTTGCTGATAGAGGATGATCCCGGCCTGCAGAGCCAGCTGCGCTGGTGCTTTGAGGGTTATCAGGTGGTGGTGGCCGGGGACAAGGAGAGCGCCCTGGTGGAGCTGCGGCGTCACGAGCCACCGGTGGTTACCCTGGACCTGGGGCTCCCCCCGGACCCCGCCAACGCCGCCATCGGGCTGGAGACCCTGCAGGAGATTCTGGCCATCGCCCCCCACACCAAGGTGATCGTGGTCACTGGCAACGAGGATCGGGAGAATGCGGTGAAATCCATCGCTCTCGGCGCCTACGACTTCTACCAGAAACCGGTGGATGCCAAGCTGCTCGGCCTGATCGTGGATCGGGCCTACCAACTCTACCTGCTGGAGCAGGAGAACCGCCGCCTCGCCGCCGCCCGGGAGGCTTCCCCGCTCTCCGGCATTATCGCCTCCAGCCCGGCCATGCTGAAGGTGTGCCGCATGGTGGAGAAGGTGGCTCCCACAGACGCCACCACCTTGATTCTGGGAGAAAGCGGCACCGGCAAGGAGCTGTTTGCCCGCGCCCTGCACGAGCTGAGCCCGCGCAGCAGCGGCCGTTTCGTGGCCATCAACTGCGCCGCCATCCCGGAGAATCTGCTGGAGAGCGAGCTATTCGGCTACGAG
>DRMK01000137.1 GCA_011322575.1 Gammaproteobacteria bacterium | reverse complement strand
GCAGGACGGGTTTGGCTTCCTGCGCTCCGCCGACAGCTCCTACCTGGCCGGTCCCGATGACATCTACGTCTCCCCCAGCCAGATCCGGCGCTTCAACCTGCGCACCGGCGACACCGTGGAGGGCAAGATCCGCCCCCCCAAGGAGGGGGAGCGCTACTTCGCCCTGCTCAAGGTGGACCAGATCAACTTCGAGGCGCCGGAGAACGCCAAGTTCAAGGTGCTGTTCGAGAACCTGACGCCGCTGCACGCCGAAGAGCGCATGGTGATGGAGATGGGCAACGGCAGCACCGAGGATCTCACGGCGCGCATCATCGACCTGGTCTCCCCCATCGGCAAGGGCCAGCGTGGCCTGATCGTATCCCCGCCCAAGGCGGGCAAGACCATGATGCTGCAGCAGCTGGCCCACTCCATCGCCTCCAAGAACCCGGAGTGCTATCTAATAGTACTGCTCATCGACGAGCGCCCGGAGGAGGTGACCGAGATGGAGCGTTCAGTGCGCGGCGAGGTGGTCTCCAGCACCTTCGACGAGCCGGCCACGCGCCATGTGCAGGTGGCCGAGATGGTCATCGAGAAGGCCAAGCGGCTGGTGGAGCACAAGCAGGACGTGGTGATCCTGCTGGACTCCATAACCCGCCTGGCGCGCGCCTACAACACGGTCATCCCCTCCTCCGGCAAGGTGCTGACCGGCGGCGTGGACGCCAACGCCCTGCACCGCCCCAAGCGCTTCTTCGGAGCCGCGCGCAACATAGAGGAGGGCGGTTCGCTCACCATCATCGCCACCGCGCTGGTGGACACCGGCTCCCGCATGGATGACGTGATCTACGAGGAGTTCAAGGGTACCGGCAACATGGAGCTGCATCTGGACCGCAAGATCGCTGAGAAACGTATCTACCCGGCCATCAACATCAACCGCTCCGGGACCCGCCGCGAGGAGAAGCTGGTCTCCCCCGACGAGCTGCAGAAGATGTGGATTCTGCGCAAGCTGCTGCACCCCATGGATGAGATCGCTGCCATGGAGTTTCTCCAGGATCGGCTCAAGGTGACCAAGACCAACGCGGAGTTCTTCGACTCCATGAAACGCTGAACGCCACGCCCGGATCCGCCCCTCCCGCACCAACCGGGAAAGATCCGAATTTACAATGAATTGACACCGCATCCGCCTCGCGGTACGCCTCCTGTACTAGACTGGGAACGGACAAAGATTTCCACCACGGGAGGAAGGGTATATGTCCGATTTTCCGCAACAGGAGTTCGACTTCGATGCCTGGAGCACCCTGGCCAGGAGCGATCCGGAGGCCTTCGAGGCGGCGCGCGAGGAGGCGGTGCGCAGCCTGATCGACGGGATGCCCGCGGCGAGCCGGCGGCGCCTGACCGGCCTGCAGTGGCGTATCGACATGGAGCGCGCCCGGGCCGCCAATCCCACTGCTTCGTTTCTCAGGCTGTCGGAGATGATGTGGGACTCCTTCTACCGCCAGCGGGAGCACCTGAACTCCTTGCTGGAGCGCCACCGCGATAGTACCGCCGCCCGAACCGGAGGAGGGTGCGCCAGCATCATACCCCTGCGTCGCGTCAACTGATCTGGTCGGCGCTCCGACCGCGATGCTGAATCCTGATTGGGTCTTCCTCAAATCGTGTGGGTAAAATGGTAAATCATCCTTGACAGGCAGAATGCACGCCGGAAGATGGTCGGCAGAAGGGGATTGGGGAGAGTTTGGGATAGCCGAACCAGTTGCAATTGGCGCAGGTAGTGGATATCCGCTAGTCACAAGCCAGACAGCCCCAATCCCCTTCTGGTTACCGAGTATGTGGCGTGCATTCTGCCTGTCAAGGACGGAGCCGCTACGCGGTGATTTACCATTTTACCCACACGATTTGAGGGAAACCTTCCTGGGTAAAGAGTACTAATATGGAGAAAGAACCGCGCCTCTACCCCACCTTGGGCAGACGCGCCAGCGACTCCTCGATGGCCTCCTCCGGGTAGTCGAAATCCTCCAGCTCACCGGCAAAGAAACTGTCGTAGGCTGCCATGTCGAAGTGACCATGGCCGGAGAGGTTGAAGAACAGCACCCTGGACTCCCCGCTCTCCTTGCAGCGGAGCGCCTCCTCGATGACCGCGCAGATCGCGTGGTTGGATTCGGGAGCGGGGAGGATCCCCTCGCTGCGGGCGAACCGCACACCCGCCTCGAAGGTGGCCAGCTGCGGCACCGCGACCGCCTCCACCAACCCTTCGTGATGAAGCTGGGAAACCAGCGCGGAATCCCCGTGATAACGCAGCCCGCCGGCATGGATCCCGGGAGGCACGAAGTCATGCCCGAGGGTGTACATGAGCAGCAGCGGCGTCATGCCGATGGCGTCGCCGAAATCGTAGGCGTAATGCCCCTTGGTGAGGGTCGGGCAGGAGGTGGGCTCCACCGCCACCAGCCGGATCTCCCTGCCGGCCGCCTTGTCCGCAAGGAACGGAAAGGCCACTCCGCCGAAATTTGAACCACCCCCGCACGGGGCGAAGATGGCGTCGGGATACTCGCCGATCTTCTCGAACTGCCTTTTCGCCTCCTGGCCGATGATGGTCTGGTGCAGCAGCACATGGTTCAACACCGAGCCTAGCGCATAGTTGGTATCGTCGCGGGAGGCGGCCTCCTCCACCGCCTCGGAGATGGCGATGCCCAGCGAACCGGGAGAGTCCGGATCCCCGGCCAGGATCCTCCTGCCCGCCTCGGTGCGCTCCGAAGGGCTGGCCAGCACCTCAGCCCCCCAGGTGTGCATCATGGAGCGGCGAAACGGCTTCTGCTCGTAGCTGACCCTGACCATGTAGACCCGCACCTCCAGCCCGAACAGCTGGCCCGCCAGGGCCAGGGAGGAGCCCCACTGGCCGGCCCCGGTCTCGGTGGTAAGGCGCTTGATCCCTGCCTCCCGGTTGTAGTAGGCCTGGGCCACGGCGGTATTGGGTTTGTGGGAGCCCGCCGGACTCACCCCCTCATATTTGTAGTAGATGCGGGCCGGCGTACCGAGCGCCTCCTCCAGCCGATGGGCCCGGTAGAGTGGCGCGGGCCGCCACAGGCGATAGATCTCCCGCACCGGCTCGGGAATGGGGATCCAGCGCTCCGCGCTTACCTCCTGCTCGATGAGCGCCTCCGGGAAGATGGCCGCCAGGGCGTCCGGCCCGACGGGCTTCCCATCCGGTCCCAGGGGCGGGGCCGGCGGATTGGGCATGTCTGCCACCACGTTGTACCAGTGGCTGGGGATCTCGTTCTCATCGAGCAGGATCTTGGTCTGGGGCATGGCGCTTCTCCTGGCTGTTTTCCGGCAACAGTTCGACTTTACCACTCCGGACGCCGTTTTCGAAGATCCGCTTGCGGGACCAACAAGAGTATACTCAACTGATGTTTTGGTCGTAGGAGGGCAAGCCCGAATGTTTCACCCGGTCGCTGAAATTCCACCGCAGATCACTGCGGTCAGGCAAACACGGAGTACCAAGCAGTTCGCAAGGGGTTACCAGGCAACGCTGAACGCGCCCTCGCACCGCTCTCGCCGCCCAGCTGATGATGGAGGCGCTTGGGGAAGAGGGGGAGCCCGTTGATCCTCGGCAGCGACATGCCACCACTCCCCTGAGTTCCGACCATGCACCAGCAATCCCCGCCCCCGGCGACAGGAAGAGCGGCGCGCCATCCCGCCGTGCTGCTGGTGCCGCTCTTTCTTCTCTCCGCCTGCAGCCTGCTGAGGCCGGAGCCGGTACCGCAGAGATTGCCGCAGATCCCGTCCGCATGGGCCGCGGAGGCGGATGGACGGCCTCCCGCCCCCTTCCGCGAGACCT
>DRMK01000136.1 GCA_011322575.1 Gammaproteobacteria bacterium | reverse complement strand
TGACCATCGGTAACTTCGATGGGGTGCATCTTGGTCACCAGGCGGTAATCGGCCAGCTGGCGGAGAAGGCGGCGGAGCTGCATCTGCCCTCGGTGTTGATGAGTTTTGAACCCTATCCGCAGGAGTTTTTTTCTCCCGCGGCGGCAGTGCCCCGGTTGACCCGGTTCCGCGAAAAGATGTTGGCGCTACGCCGTTATGCCGTGGACCGGGTGCTCTGCCTGCGCTTCAATCAGCGGCTGGCCGATATGCCGGCACGGAATTTTGTCACCGAGCTGCTGGTGGGCCGGCTGGGGGTGAGCTATCTGGTGGTGGGAGACGACTTCCGCTTCGGCTGGCAGCGGGAGGGGGATTTTGAGCTGCTGCGGGAGGCCGGAGAAAAGCATGGTTTCCAGGTGGCCAGAATGCATACCGTGGAGCTGGAGGGGGAGCGTATCAGCAGCACCCGCATCCGCGCAGCGCTGGGCCAGGGGAAGCTGGCGCTGGCGGAGCAGATGCTGGGCCGACCCTACCGCATGTGCGGCCGGGTAGCCCACGGTGACAAGCGGGGGCGGGATCTGGGATTCCCCACCGCCAACATCCATCTGCACCGTATGGTCAGTCCGGTAAACGGCGTATTTGCTGTTGAGCTGTTCGGTGTGACGGGGGAGCCGGTTCCTGGCGTGGCCAACGTGGGGATACGCCCGACAGTGAACGGAACCCAGGCCCGGCTGGAGGTGCACCTGTTCGATTTTTCACGTGATATCTATGGTGCTCACGTGCATGTGGATTTTCTCCACAAAATACGCCCCGAACGGCGTTTCGACTCCTTACAGGAGCTGGTGAAACAGATAGAATTGGATATCAGGGATGCCCGTTTGTTTTTTTCCGGGATCCGTGATTCTTGAAAGACCTTTATTAAGGATAGTTGACTGTGGCTGACTACAAACACACGCTGAATCTTCCCCAGACTGACTTCCCGATGCGCGGCAACCTGCCAAAGCGTGAGCCGGAGATGCTCCAGCGCTGGCAGGAGATGGACCTGTACGGCAGGATGCGCCAGGCTGGCAAGGGTCGCAAGCCGTTCATCCTGCACGACGGCCCTCCCTACGCCAATGGCGACATCCACATCGGCCACGCGGTCAACAAGGTGCTCAAGGATATCATCGTCAAGGCCCGTACCCTGAGCGGTTTCGATGCCCCCTACATTCCCGGCTGGGACTGCCACGGTCTGCCCATCGAGCTGAACGTGGAGAAGAAGATCGGCAAGCCGGGGCGCAAGGTGGATGCCGCCGGATTCCGCAGCGCCTGCCGGGAGTACGCCCGCAGGCAGGTGGAGGGGCAGCGTGAGGATTTCAGGCGGCTGGGGGTGTTCGGCGACTGGGACAATCCCTACCTGACCATGGACTACCGCTACGAGGCGGACATCATCCGCGCCCTGGGCCGGATCATCGCCAACGGTCATCTGCACAAGGGGGCCAAGCCGGTGCACTGGTGTACCGACTGCGGCTCTGCCCTGGCCGAGGCGGAGGTGGAGTACGAGGACAAAACCTCCCCCGCCATCGACGTGCGCTTCGAACTGCTGGACGAGGAGGCGCTGATGGCCCGCTGCGACCATGTGGAGGGGCACGAGGGGAAGGGGCCGATCTCGATGGTGATCTGGACCACCACCCCCTGGACTTTGCCGGCCAACCAGGCGGTGGCGGTCAATCCAGAGGTGGTCTACGGGATCATTCAGTGCGGCGGCGTGGGCGAGCACGGCACCGAGCGGCTGCTGATCGCCGAGCCGCTGCTCAAGCAGGTCACCGACCGCTATCTGCTCGGTGATTACCGGGTGATCGGCACCTGCCTCGGCGCCGGGCTGGAGGGGCTGAAGCTGGCCCATCCGTTCTATCAGCGCGAGGTGCCGGTGGTGCTCAGCGACCATGTCACCCTGGATGCCGGCACCGGCATGGTGCACATCGCCCCCGGCCACGGTCAGGATGACTACGTGGTGGGCAGCCGTTACCACCTCAAGGTGGAGAATCCGGTGGACGCCAATGGGGTGTTCCTGCCGGATACCGAATTTTTCGCCGGTGAGTTCGTGCTCAAGGCCAACGATCGTATCGTCGAGCTGCTGCGGGTCAATGGCAGGCTGGTGCACGAGGAGGAGATCACCCACAGCTATCCCCACTGCTGGCGCCACAAGACACCGATCATCTTCCGCGCCACGCCGCAATGGTTCATCAGCATGGAGCAGAACGGCCTGCGCGAGGCGGCCCTGCGCGCCATCGGGCAGACCCGCTGGACCCCTGACTGGGGCGAGGCGCGCATCGAGGGGATGGTGCGTAACCGCCCCGACTGGTGCATCTCGCGCCAGCGTACCTGGGGGGTTCCGATTGCGCTGTTCGTGCATCGGCAGAGCGGCGCGCTGCATCCCGATACCGGGCGGCTGATCGAACAGGTGGCGCAGCGCGTGGAGCAGCAGGGGATCGACGCCTGGTTCGAGCTGGATCCCGCCGAACTGCTGGGCAGCGAGGCGGAGCAGTACCAGAAGGTGATCGACACCCTGGATGTCTGGTTCGACTCCGGTGTTTCTCACTATGCTGTGCTGGAGCGGCGTGAGGGGTTGGCTGAATTTCCCGCGGCGGATCTCTATCTGGAGGGCTCCGACCAGCATCGCGGCTGGTTCCAGTCCTCCCTGCTCACTTCGGTGGCGATGCGTGACGT
>DRMK01000135.1 GCA_011322575.1 Gammaproteobacteria bacterium | reverse complement strand
CGCTATCTCGTGGTGGGGGATGGCGTGCTGGTGTTCCACAGCTCCTTCGCTGAGTTCAGCAGCGACCTCCAGAAGCGTCTGGAGGAGGGCGGAGCGGTGGCGGCCCTCACCACAATCGGAAGCTATGACGACGATCAGGCCATGCTCACCACGGGAAGGATTCGGGTGAAAATGGAGTAGGTAGCACCCTGGTTCACCAGGTTTTGCCCCTCCGGTTTCGGAGGGGCTTTTTTTATTGCCCCGGCAACAATACACCAAGACGATCGATGGTAAAGCACTGGTTCAGAGCGCCCCACACGTTCCGGTTCTAGCCACAATCCATATGCTCCCGCGCAATGAACAGGGAGGCGATGGTGCGCGCCTCGCTGCACTCTCCATCACGCCATAGCTGCCCGATCCGATCCATGCGCCACGGAACCACCTCCGGTACCTCCGGCTCGTCCCCCGGGAGCCGCTGCGGATAGAGATCCCGCGCCAGGATGATGCAGGTGGAGTGGCCCAGAAATCCGGGCGCCAGCGTGAGCGAGGTTATCTGCTCCAGACGGCGTGCTCCGTAACCGGCCTCCTCCATCAGCTCGCGGTTGGCGGCCTCCAGGAGCGGCTCGTCCGGTTCCACCCGCCCCTTGGGGAGGCCCAGCTCGTAGCGCTCGGTGCCGGCCGCGTACTCGCGCACCAGCAGTACCGTATCCGCGTCCAGCAGCGGCACGATGAGAACTGTCCTGCGGCTGGAGCCACGCAGCCGCTCGTAGCGGGCGGTGGCGCCGTTGGAGAACTCCAGATCCAGCGCCTCGATGTGGAACAGGCGGGATCTGGCTACCGTCTCTCTGTTGAGGATCCGGGGTTTCTTGCGCACGGCGAACGGACTCTGGTGATAGCGATGGAGAGATAGTAACCCACTTTTCCCCCAAGGTGGTGCCGGATTGTCGGCGGAATGGCCCCGATTTTGCGTCAAGGTTCCGTTTCCCGGCGCGGCGTGGAGGGGAAACGGGGCGAAGCCGGGCTTCATGCCGGCCTGCCTTCCGGTCAGGCATGCATATTGCAAAAGGCCGGTGGGGAGAATATGTCAGGAGCTACCGATTCATCATGGCAAAAGAGAAATCAGAACCCCCCGCCGAGAAGGGTTCCGGCGGTTCTATGACCAAGCTGATCATTGTCTTAGTGGTGTTGCAGCTGGTCATGTTTGGCGGGTTCGGGGCGTTTCTTCACTTCAGTGGCGCGCTTGGCGGCGGTACGGCCCACGCGGAGTCCGGCGCTGCCGACAAGGGGCACCCGGAAGAGGAGGAGCAGGAGAAGGCACCGCCCATCTATATCGGTCTGGAGCCCGCCTTCGTAGTGAACTCCGCCGACCAGTCGGGCGCCTCCCGCTTCATGCAGGTAACCATCCAGGTAATGACGCGCGATCCCGAGATCGAGGAGGCGGTGAATACCCACATGCCGGTGATCCGCAACAGCATCGTACTGCTGCTCAGCAGCCAGAGCGTGGAGAGCGTATCCGGGGTGGAGGGCAAGGAGAAGCTGCGCGCCGAGGTGCTGGATCGGATCCGCGCCATACTGGAGGAGCGTACCGGCAAGCCGGGGGTGGAGGAGGTCTACTTCACCAGCTTCGTGATTCAGTAACGGGCGGGAAAAGTATGTCTGCCAGCGAGCTGTTGTCACAGGACGAGATCGACGCCCTGCTGCACGGGACGGGGGAGGAGGAGCCAGAGGAGGAGGCGCCTGACAATGGCCCGCGCCCCTATGACCTGGCTACCCAGGAGCGCATCGTGCGCGGGCGCATGCCTACCCTGGAGATGGTCAACGAGCGCTTTGCGCGGCTGTTCCGGGTCAGCATGTTTAACATGCTGCGACGCAGCGCGGAGATCTCGGTGGAAGGGATCAAGACCACCAAGTTTGGCGAATATGTACACAGCCTGTTTGTGCCCACCAGCCTCAACCTGATCCGGATAAACCCCCTGCGGGGTACGGCGCTGGTGGTGCTGGAGCCAAAGCTTGTCTATTCGGTGGTGGACAACTTCTTCGGTGGTGGCGGGCGGTTCCACGCCAAGATCGAGGGGCGCGAGTTTACCCCCACCGAGCAGCGGGTGATCCAGATCGTGCTGGAGGATATCTTCAAGGATCTGCGCAAGGCGTGGCAGCCGGTGATGG
>DRMK01000134.1 GCA_011322575.1 Gammaproteobacteria bacterium | reverse complement strand
GGTATGGCCGCTGCGCCCGTATTCTATAGGGAATGCTGCCTTTTGACCAATATCCCCTGGGGAAGCGTGTTGCTACTGGTCATAGGTCTTGCGCCACCAGGAGCGCGGATCGTCCAGCATCTCCTCGTCCACCTCCGGCGCCGGCTTGTCCTTGCCCAGCAGAACCTCCTGTTCCTGCTGGCTCATGTCGCCCCGGAAGATGGTTGGGATGTAGAACTCCTTGTACTTCTGAACGATGCCGACGATGTTCAGGTTGGTGAGGGCGGTGATCCGTTTCTCGGAGAAGCCCAGTTTGCGGAACGGAATGTAGCTCTCCTCCTCCGCCGCATGGCAACGGGTGCAGAATCGTCCGACCGGATTGACCAGGGTATGGAACATCTTCTTGATAGCGCCCTGTTGCTGCGTGGTCAGGTCGCCGCGAACCGCAATGAACTCCCTGGCCTCGTCACTGTTCTCGGTGATCTCCAGCAGGGTCTCCTTGCCGTCGGCCCGTTTCTGGTATGGAACGATCTTGGAGAAGTAGTCATCGGTTTCGATAAGCCCGCCAGTGACCGGGTCGGTGTCGGTGCCAAACGGCTTTCCGGTGGTCTTTATCCCCGAATAGTTGAGCCACTTGAGCACCAGTTGACCTTCCGGGATCTTCTTGCTGTCGGTATGACAGGTCATGCAGCCGATAAACTGGGTATGCATGTTGAGCAGGGTGCGCACCATGGGTTTTTGCGCGTGGGGAAACTCCCCGTGACAGTAGTAGCAGACGGGCTGTTTCCCCCGCGAGTAGGGTGCCTCCTTGGGGGAGTTGTGGAAATGGCGCAAGCGTTCCGCGCGGGCCTCGGCATCCACCTTGCCGAGGAAGGTTTCGTCCTTCTCTTCCTCGTGAACCAGCAGTGGCTTGAGCATGTTGTAGGTGATTATGAGCAGCAGGCTGCCGATGATGAACCACAGAAAGAACGACACCATCCAGGCCCAGACCGGATGGTTTCCGCGGATCCCGGAAACCGAGAACAGATCGCTGGTTTCGGGGCCCGGAATCTTCGCCTTGTGATCAATGATGATGAGTACGGCAATGGCGAAAAACACGAACAATACCACGGCAAGTGCTATAAACACCGCGTCAAGTTGTACTGTCTGACTCATAACAAACCCTTAGTTGTTGGATCCGGCCTTGTAAGGCTCAGCCATCGCTCAACATCAGCCCGATGGCGAACATGCCAAACAGGAACCAGAAAAGAATGAACAGCAGTGAGCTGTAGGCAACGATCTTCTGCCCGCGGGTCAGGGGCCGGATCACGGTTGCCTCTCCTCCACCAGGCCGTCCGCGCTCCTCTCCGCCTCGGCGAGGCTCATGCGATACTCCTCGAATACGCTGTTATGGACCGGGTGCGTGACAGCCAGGCCGCGCTCGATAAGGTTCTCCCGCATATAGCGCCGTTCCTCCGGCAGCTCCACGAGGTTACGCAGATACTCGATGAAATGCTCCTCTATCTGGTGCTCACGGGTCAGTTTCCCGGTGAGGAAGGTCCACTGCATGGGGAAGCGCCCCGGCGCCAAATGGACGTTGTACCAATGCCAGAACGCGATCACCAGCAGCGCCAGCAGCGCTTCATGCGGATGGGAGAGGCGCATCATCTCCTGCCAGTGGGAGGCGTACTGGGCAGGCAGAATGCTGTTCCAGAACTCGGGAAACAGGAAGCTGGAACCGGAGACCACCATCACCGTGTTGCCAAAGGCAGCGGCGAAGTAGTGGATCTTCTGTTTATACATGAACTTGTCCATGTCGGGGCGGTTATCGCGTTTGCCGGCAAAGTAGGCCATGTCCGCCGCTATGTCGCGGGCATCCTTCCACAGCGGGATGATGGTCTGGCGGATGTCGAACTTGCCTTCCGAAATCCTGCGCAGCGTTCCCAGCGCCAGGGTCAGACCGTGATAGATCATGGCGACCACGAAAGTCAGCGCCAGGGTGCGGTGGATGACGCGGGTCACCTCCAGCCCCCCCAGCATGCTGTTCAGGGGAACCGCCCAGAACGCCTCGTTGTAGTGGATGGGCAGGCCCGTAAATGCCAGCAGCAGGAAGGTGGTAAAGGTGATCAGGTGCTGGATGCGGATGTGAACCGAGTAGCGGTGCAGATCCCCCACCGGATTGGAGTCCACGTTCTGGTAGATCACCTTCTTGTCATCGGGCATCATCGCCACCAGCTCTTCCAGCTCGCGGGCTACCTCGGCGGATATCTTGTTCTGGCGCATGCTCGTTCCAAGCACCGCGCTTGCATCTTTGGACAGCTTCATTCTGCTTTCGTCCTCTTGAATGGATCCTGATTGGTGGATTACCGTTGCTCAGACTGTCTGGAGCGTCGCTCCCTGCGCTTGCGGCGCCAGCTAGTCCCATAGCGCAGCAGCCAGTTCACACCGTCCCGCTTGCGGCCCCAGGTCTCGAACAGCGCCATCCCCACCAGGCCGAACAGGGCGATGTTCCCAACTATGTTGTAGATCTTCTCCGCGTAATAGTTGAACAGGTTGTCTTCCTTGTGATGGGTGGGGTGGGGATCGATGGCGGCATAATTTTCGTCGGCAGTCTTGTGGCACTGGCGGCATGTATTGACCCGGTTCGCCTTGTTGATCGGGGACTTGGGATCGCGGGAGGGCCGCAGCTCGTGGACGCTGAGATAGTAGTTCTGGGGCGAAGCGTGGCAGTTCAGGCAGTTGGCCGCGCTGGTGTAGCCGTACTTGGTCACCTTGCCGTGAAAACTCTCCTGATACGCCACCGCGGCATAGGGGAACTTGCGTCCCAGCTCCCGGCCCTCCTTGGCGGCAGCCGCCAGATGCCGCTCGATGAACTCCTTGTCCGCATGACATGATGAGCAGAGCGCCACGATCTCCTGGGAGGAGCGTTTCACCTCGCGGATCCGGCGGCTGGTGTGGTTGTACCACTTGGTGGCGAATGCCTCGTCCTCGTGGCAGACCACGCAGCGATCCACGATCTCCTTGGGGGGCGCCTTCTCTTTCTCGTTATACAGGGGGTTGGTATGACAGGTTATGCAGTAGGGCTTGTCCGCCTGCAGGCCGGTCTCAATCTTCTCGCGTCCATGGACGCTTTCCTTGAATGCATTGTAAATGGGTTCGTGACTGAACGGTTTTCCGGTTGACGGGTTCTTGATGGAGTGGCATTCGCTGTTACATGTTACCCCCTCCTTCACCGGCCGGTGGGGCAGCTCCTTGATGTAGCTGTGGCAGTCGCGGCAGGGGACGTTGCGGTGTACGGTGCGGGAAAATACGTTGGGCATTACGTAGTACGATTTCTGAACCCCTTCCTCCGTTACGCGCCCCATCTTGGGATATTTGTGGCACATCAGGCACGACTCGTCGTCCTCAAAGGCGTTGGTAAGCGCAGGCAGGAACAGAACAACCCCGAGAAGCGTTGCAAGCAGCCGTGAAACATTCATAACTGTAATGCCTTTTTCAAATGTTCTGGTTCTGACGATCCATCCCCTCTCTCCCCAAAAAAAAGAGCACTCTCGGAAGGGATCGATGGTGTCAACCAAAGTCAAAATCGGTTGCCTCGGTACTTATACCACAAAAGATGGGGAAAAAAAATAATATTGTGTTTTATAAGTGAATCTAAGCCCCTGAAAACACACATAAATAGTGTGCGAAATAGAAGGTGGATCAGAGTTGCGCCTGGTGCGCTTTACTGGCCCGATCCCTCAGCCGGAGATACTTCTTCTTAGCTGGCGCCAGGGGGAAAGTGACACTAATACATGCTGTTACGTTCACCAGCCTCCCTTGATTCTAGCGCAACAGTTCCGGCGTCCGGGTTCTGCTCCTCGGTTTGAAGGCCGGAAAAACCATAATTTTTATATGGTTGAATTGATTGTTGTTCGATGTCACAATCCATTACAATAAATGCGGGTTTAGCCCTGATCAGCACTGGCATGATTGCGTAAAAAAGTGTTCAGGATGCGGCCCGTAGTCTGTCATAACAGCTGGCGCGGGACGGTGTCGGGGTGCCGTAGCCGGGAATGGGGAGAGCGGT
>DRMK01000133.1 GCA_011322575.1 Gammaproteobacteria bacterium | reverse complement strand
CCGCCGTACCGAGCACAATATCCCCTCGAGGCGCATGGCGAGCTGATCCAAGGTGACAAAGGGGTTGCCGTCCATATCCGGCATCCCAGTGGCGGCAGCGCCTCTCCCCCTCTCCCCTCCCATCCGCAAGGGATAGATGGAGTGCAGACCTTCGCTCAACAGGCGCAGCCGCTGCCGTTCATTGGCAACCACATATCCCCTGCTGAGCAGCAGCTGTCCATTGGCGTCATATACATCCCACGGCAACGGCTTGCCCACCGCGATCTCGTCCTTGCGCACCCGGGCCCGTTCGTCCTGCGGATCGGAGCGTTCTCCCCTACCAGTGTCATTCATGAGATTGCGGCTCTCAACCAGCGATCAGGCTTTCCAGCACTCTCGTATCCAGCCAGGTGGCTCCGCGGACATCGCCTGCCAGAACCGAGAATGGCCGTGCGGGTTCGCCGACACTATCCAGGATCAGCGCGGCGCCGTCGAAATCATCATCCCGGGTATAGTCATTCACGGTGATTACGGTGCACAGGCCGGCCCCGCGCGCCGCCCGAACCCCGTTGGCGGAATCTTCAATGGCGATGCAGTCACCAGGGGAGAGCCGCATCCGTGCCAGCACATATTCATAGATGTCCGAAGCGGGCTTCTTGGCCGCAACCACGTCCCCCGCTCCGATTACCTCAAACCAGGACTCCGCTTCGGGACCCAGCGTGTGGCGCAGCAGGGCGGTCACGTTCTCGTGGCTGGTAGTGGTGGCAATGGCAAGCCTTATCCCCTCGGCGCGGGCCTGCCGTAGCAGACGCTCGATCCCCTCCCGCAGCGGCACCGCCCCCTCCTCCAGCAGCCGCAGGTAGTGCCGGTTCTTGGCTGCATGCAGCCCCGCCACGAAGTGATCCAGGCAGCCGCCGGGGGGGCTGAATCCCTGGTGAAACCGCCCCACATAGTGACGAATCCGCTCCTTGCCCCCGGTTACGGCAAGCAGCTCTCCGTAAAGGCCTTCCGACCACTCCCAATCCAGACCGGCGTCGGCAAAGGCGCGGTTGAACGCCACCCGGTGGCCATCCCGCTCGGTATCCGCCAGGGTTCCGTCCACATCGAACAGTAGCGCCGCCAGTTTGCCCATATATTTGTCCGCTCTTGCTTGTTTTGCCAAAGCCTAATAGAGTACCCGGTTCCGGGTTGCACCGCCATGTCGTTTTCTGATAGAAATGGTGGGATGCAAGGGGATAGATGTCAGGAGAACCATCCAGATGGCAGGTAGTAGAAAGAAGGCGGTAACCGAAGGTTTCAGCTCATTCAAGCCCTACCAGGAGAAAAAGGGCGAAGAGTACATGAACAGCAAGCAGAGGGAGCATTTCCGCACTATCCTCGAGTCTTGGAAGAAAGAGCTGATGGAGGAGGTGGACCGGACCGTACACCACATGCGGGACGAAGCCGCCAACTTCCCCGACCCCAACGATCGCGCCTCCCAGGAGTCGGAGTTCGCCCTGGAGCTGCGCACCCGGGACCGGGAGCGCAAGCTGATCAAGAAGATAGACGAGTCACTGGAGCTGCTCAGCAGCGGTGACTACGGCTACTGCGAATCCTGCGGCGTTGAGATCGGCATCCGCCGCCTGGAGGCCCGGCCCACCGCCACCCTCTGCATAGACTGCAAGACCCTGGACGAGATCCGGGAGAAACAGATGAGATAACGGCGCGCTTAGCCAGCGCGCCGGTCATGCTCCACGGGACGATTTATCTTGCGGCGATCGGGCTGGATCCGAAGCCCGTTCTGCTCGGCAAATCCAAGTATGTAGCGATACGCCTGCGGGTCCTTCTCATGCAGGTCGCGCTCTATCACCAGACACTTCTCGCCCCCTATTACACAGGGATGAACCCATGGAGAGTAGTGCAGCCGGTGATCCGGCCCAAACTCCGCCAGCATGGAGGAGATCCGCTCGATCCAGTCGCTGGGGCGCAGCTTGCTGCCATCTTCTCGTACACTTTCGATCACTAGCGCGTCGTCATTCATGGTAGATATCATCCTGTGTGTTGCTGGAAAATTGATATTTCAATATATTATAAACAAACCTAATAACTGGATGCACGTTGCAACTCCATCTGTTTACCGGCTTCCTCCTCCCTGGGCCAACTCTG
>DRMK01000132.1 GCA_011322575.1 Gammaproteobacteria bacterium | reverse complement strand
GCCAGGAAGCCATCGCCATGCTGGAGCAGATCTCGCGCAAGGTGTTCGCGCGGGATCTGGAGGACAATTTCATGCATCGCGGCTGGCTGCAGCAGTGGCTGGCGATTATCCCCCAATATGTGGAGTGGCAGATCCGGCGCGGGGAACGGTTCCGGCTGGAGGGGGTGGAGTGCGCTCTAGAGGTGGTGCATCAGGCCACGGGATGCCACCTCAAGGGGCGTATCGACCGCGTAGAGCGGGGAGCCGAGGGGCTGGCCATCGTGGACTACAAGACCGGCGAGGCGGCAAAACGTGACGAGCTGCTCGCGGGGGAGGCGGTTCAGCTACCTTTCTATAGCATGCTGACCGGCGAGGCCAGGAAAGAAACGGTGGCCCGTGCCGAGTACCTGCTGCTGGAGAACAGGGGGGTACGGCCGCAGGCGGTTCTGGAGGGGGAGGAGCTGTGCAAGATCAGCGAAGCGGTGACCAGCCGTCTCGATACCCTGCTGCAGGAGATTCACAGGGGGGCCGCGCTCCCTGCCCAGGGTGACGAGATCTGCTGCGGGCGCTGTCCCGTGACGGGAATCTGCCGGCGCCAGTGGTGGGAAACGGAGCCTGCCACCGGCGGTCATGACTGAATTAAAAAAAGCGGCATCACGCCGCTTAACAACACTCCTGCCTGGCCCTCCCGCCAGCGCCGCTCCTCCCTGCGGCCCGTCATCCCTGCGCATCTCCTCTATGCTGTTCCCGGTTCCGGAATCCGTCCGGTTTTTGACATCCTGTCCGCACCTCCCGGTGCACAACCCTCCGTGGCGCTAACTGCTCGTTCCTCATGAACATCATTTTCTTATTATTTCAAGAACTAACGCCCACCCAAGGCAGGCGAGCAAATCATACCAGCAACCCGACAGTCGGACAACACTATGACCAAATTTTGACAATGCACAAAAACAACAACCGCAAATGGAAGGTGGACCCGGAAGAATCTGCTATCATCATAGCGGCATGACCCAGCTCTCCGCCGCAGATCCCGCCGCCAACGCCACGGTTATGGCCTCCGCCGGAACGGGCAAGACTTGGCTGCTGGTAACACGCTTGGTCCGCCTGTTGCTGGCTGGCGCCCGTCCGGACGGAATCCTGGCCATCACCTTCACCCGCAAGGCCGCCGCCGAGATGCAGCAGCGACTGATCCAGCGCCTCTACCAGATGGCGGCAGCGGACGAGGCCGAACTCCCCACGCTGATGGAGCAGATGGGCGTACCCGCCGAACCAGAGCATCTCAGGCGGTCCCGCTCCCTCTACGAAGAGCTGCTGCAGGCACCGCAAGGGGTCCGTACCAGCACCTTTCACGCCTTCTGCATGGAGTTCCTGCAGCGTTTTCCACTGGAGGCGGAGGTGCCACCCGGCTTCGAGCTGCTGGAGGCGGACTCCGCCCTGCAGCAGGAGGCATGGGACGCGCTGTTTGCGGAGGCGACCGCACAGCCGGACTCGGCGCTGGCGGAGGCGCTGCAGATCCTGTTCATCCACTGCAAGGGGCTATTCAACACCCGGAAGGCGCTGGAGAGTTTCCTGCTGCATCGCAGTGACTGGTGGGCGTTTACCGCGGGGCGGGATGACCCCGTCAGTTACGCGCGGGAGGAACTGCAGCGCCAGTTGGGCATAGAGCCGGGCGAGGATCCGCTGGCGCCGCTCATCGACGCGCGCCCGCGGCTCGAGGAGTATGCGCAACTGCTCTCCCGGCACCGGACGAAAACCAGCCAAAGGCTCTCCCATGCGCTCGGTGAGGCACTCCGGAAGCGGGATCCGGCGGAGCTGTTCGACTCCGTAAGAGAGGTGCTCCTGACCGGAGGAGGGGAACCGCGAAAATACAGCTCCACCGCCTCGCGGCGCAAGGCCATGGGTGACGAGGGGGAGGAGCGGTTCCTGCGGCTGCACCAGGAGTTGAGCACGGTCGCAAAGGGGATCGGGGAGCGGATCGCGGCGCGCCACACCCAGGAGATCTCCAGCGCCTGGTATCTGGCCGGCCAGCGCCTGGTGGAGCACTACCAGTTGCTGAAAGAGCAGCAGCGGCTGCTGGACTTCGCCGACCTGGAGTGGCGCACCTACCGGCTCCTCTCGGAGAGGGACAACGCCCACTGGATCCAGTACAAGCTGGATCAGCGCATCGACCATCTGCTGGTGGACGAGTTCCAGGATACCAACCACACTCAGTGGCAGCTGCTGCTACCGCTGCTGGAGGAGATGGCGGCCGGAGATCCGGAGCGCCCGCGCAGCGTATTCCTGGTGGGAGATGGCAAGCAATCCATCTACCGCTTCCGGCGCGCGGAGCCACGGCTGTTCGAGGCGGCCCACCACTGGTTGAGCGACCACCTGGGGGCGCGCGGCTACCCCATGGATCGCTCCTGGCGCTCGGCTCCGGCGGTGATGGAGTTCGTCAACCGGCTGTTCGGGGAGGGCCGGCTGCGCCACTCGCTGCGGCAGTTCCACACCCACGACACCCACCACCACAATCTGTGGGGGCGCGTGGTCCTGCTCCCCCTGATCCAACCGGCACGCCCCCCTGCCCCCCCGGCGGTGGAAGAGTTGCGGGATCCGCTGCGGGAAGCACGCCGCACCGTTACCGACCAGCGCCATACCCTGGAGGGGGAGCAGATCGCGCGGACCATCCGCAACCTGGTCGAGCAGCCGGCAACGATCGGTACCGCGGACCAAGCGCGGCCGCTGAATTACGGCGACATCATGATCCTGACCGCCCGGCGCACCCATCTGCCCCCCATCGAGGAGGCGCTGCGTACGGCGGGGATCCCGTTTCTGGGCGCCAACCGCGGAACCCTGCTGGAGAGCCAGGAGATCCGGGACATGGAGGCCCTGCTGGAGCTGCTCACCACCCCCTACAACAACCTCTCCCTGGCGGTGGTGCTGCGCTCCCCCCTGTTCGCCTGCAGCGATCAGGATCTGACAACCCTGGCGGGCCGGAAGCAGCACAGCTGGTGGGAGCGGCTGATGAAGATCTCCGCCCCGGAGGGAACCCCGCTGGCACGCGCCCGCCGCTGGCTGGAGAGCTGGCACGGAGCGAGCGACAGGCTGCCGGTACACGACCTGCTGCAGCGCATCTACAGCGAAGGCAACCTGTTGGCCCGCTACCAGGCCGCCTCCCCGCCCCATCTGCGTGCCAAGGTACGCGCCAACCTGGAGCGCTTTCTGCAGCTGGCGCTGGAGGTGGACAGCGGCCGCTACCCCAGCCTGGCCCACTTTCTCACCCGGATCAAGGAGCTGCGCGAGCTGCAGCAGGATGCGCCCGACGAGGCGCCGGCCGGCGGCAGTGAACCGCAGGTGCGCCTGTTGACCATCCATGCCGCCAAGGGGCTGGAGGCGCCGGTGGTGTTCCTGGTGGACAGCGCCAGCCGCGCCGGCCGGGAGAGAGGGTGGCGCGCCCTGGTGGAGTGGCCGGCCGACAGCCGCAGACCAAGCCACTTTCTGCTGAGGAGAACCGCCAACGCCGATGATCCGCTCACCGCCTCCCTTCTGGAGCGGGATGCGCTGGAGCAGCAGCGAGAGGATGCCAACCTGCTCTATGTGGCGGTCACCCGCGCCCGGCAGCTACTGTACATATCTGCCTGCGCGCCGGTCCGGGGTGACTCCCTGGGATGGTATGGCGAGATCCTGGAGCGGTTCGGCATCCCCCCGGAGGAAGCCAGCGAGGAGCGGATCCTGTGTGAATCCGGCCACATGCCGCAGCCATCCCGCCCGGCTCCCGCTCCCGGGCGACCACCGGCGGAGCCGGATCCCCGCCTGCGCCAACCGCTTCGGCTGCAGCCCGCGACGCGCGAAATCGCCCCGAGCAGGGAAGCGTACCACCCTCTCCCCGCGGCGGGTGGTGATGAGGATGGCCTGTTGCGCGGCGTGATCATCCACCGCATGCTGGAGCTGCTCACCGGCGCGGAGAGGGTTCCTCCGGAACAGTTGATGGACCATCTCGCCGCAGAGCAGGGAGCGCAGTACCAGCAGGAGCTGCTGCAGGAGTGCCTGCGGGAGGCGGTGGCGGTAACCGGCGATCCGCGGCTGCGGGAGCTGTTCGACGACCGGCGCTACAACGCCTGCTACAACGAACTGCCGCTGCTCTACCGGCAGGAGGGCAGAACCGTGCACGGCGCCATCGACCGGCTGCTCCTGGAGGAGCGGCGCATCACGCTGCTGGACTACAAGACCCACCGCAGCGCCACCCCCGCCACCGTAGCCGCGCTCGCCGAGGGCTACCGCCCGCAGATGGAGCTCTACGCCGCCGGAGTGCGGCGTCTGTGGCCGGGACGGGAGCTGCGCTGCCTACTGCTGTTCACCGCCTGCCGGCAGCTCCACCAGCTGCGCCTGTGACATGCGGCCCGACCGCAAATCAGCGCCCGCATAGCGCTGCCATCACATCCGCGGATGAAACACCCGGGCCGGTACTCTTTCAAAATCAGGAGGGTCTTCCTCAAATCGTGTGGGTGAAATGGTAAATCACCGCATAGCGGCTTCGTCCTTGACAGGCGGAATGCACGCCGGAAGATGGTCGGCAGAAGGGGATTGGGGAGAGTTTGGGATAGCCGAACCGGTTGCAATTGGCGCAAGTGGCGGATATTGCCGCTCCCCGGCCAGACACCCCCAATCCCCTTCTGGTTACCGAGTATGTGGCGTGCATTCCACCTGTCAAGGATGATTTACCATTTCACCCACACGATTTGAGGAAGACCCAATCAG
>DRMK01000131.1 GCA_011322575.1 Gammaproteobacteria bacterium | reverse complement strand
TGTAGCATGATTGTCTATGATCTCCTCTGCAACCAGGGGCATGACTTCGAAGGGTGGTTCGATGATGCCCGGGACTATGAGAAACAGCTCGGGAGCGGAATCCTCCAGTGCCCGGTATGCGGCAGCGCGGAGGTGCGCAAGGTCCCCAGCGCCAGCCGCCTGAACCTCAAGCGCCCAGATGCGAACCAGCAGGAGGGCAGGCGCCGGCAAAAACTTCTGCAGATGGTTCAAGAACATGTGAAGCGTAACTACGAGGATGTGGGCAGCCGCTTCGCCGAGGAGGCGCGCAAGATGCACTACGGCGAACGGGAGCGGCGCAACATCCGCGGCGCGGCCAGCTGGGCGGAGTTCAAGGAGCTGCGCCGGGAGGGAATCGAGGCGATGCCGCTCCCGCTCCACTCCCCATCCAAGGACAAGCTGAACTGATGGCTCAGGGCAGACGGCCCGATTTCGCCTCCGAGGCATAGCGGTCGAACACCACCAGATCCCCCGCCTGATTGACAGTGTGAATACCCAGCTCCCCCAGCTCGGGGCGCGGCTGGATCCGCATCACCTCCACCTCCTCGTAGGAGTCGCGATCCAGATGGCGGATCTCGTTGATGGAGAGGGCATGACCGTAGCATACCGAGCAGTCCTGGGCCGGACGGTAGAGGCGTCCCCGGTGCTCGAACAGCGCTCCCGCGGGGCGCGCCGCGCGCACATCGGATCGAACAGGATTACAGGGATGGGGGTGCCAGGGGCCCAGGGGGGTGTCGGCATGGAACAGGGAGACCTCGTCCCAGGCATCCACCGACTCCAGCCCCAGGCTGACAAACATCCACCATCTTCCCCCCCGCTCCAGCAGGGTGGCATCCACCGCCTTGACTCCCTCCATGAGCACCTTGCAAAGCTCCCAGCGGTTCGGAAACGATACGCAGCGATAGAGCTCGATGGTGCGATTGGCCATCGTCTCGGGCAGCATGTAGAGCTCCCCCTGCCAGCGGAACAGAAACGGGTAGGAGAGGTGGTAGTCTCTCTCCAGCACGGTTACGGGCTCGCCTGAGCTGCCATCGCGTCGTACCTCCATGGCCCGCAGGCGCCCTTTCTCTTCGGAGTAGAGCAGCTCTTCAAAGAAGATGTAGTAACGATCCCCCCACTGCCACGGAAAGGGATCGGCCCAGAAACGATCTTCCGGCGGTGTAATGACTTGCAACTCATCCCTGTCCAGCCGATCCCCGCCGAACCGGAATGCCAGATCCCAGCGCACCTTTCTGTCCACCCTGTAGTGGTAAACATCCTTTACGAATCTGGCCATGAGACGGGAAAAGGCGCGGGTGACGGTAAGGTTGTCCGGTATTCCTGAACCCCTTGGCACGGGCACGGGCTCAGGGAGCAGGCACCTTGCCGGGTCGAGCGCCTCTTCACCAATCGCATGCAACTGCTCCAGCTTGCGCACGGCGAACAACGCCGTTTTGCCATGCAGATGGTTGGCAGCCAGACTGGGAGAGTGGGCATCACTCGGGGCAACCGAGCCGTAGATTTGCCGTTCCGCACCCTCCTGATCGGAGCATATATATAGGCCGGAGGGCACCACCGGGATCCCTTCCACCACCTCCCAGAATGCCGCTGGTTGACTGCTGCCGAACCGAAATGCCCAAAGGCCATACTTGGCGAGACGCGGGATCTCTCCCCAGAACCCCTTGTCCCCGGCGAACAACAGCACATCCAGCTGCCGTTCCAGAACCTGCCGCGACGCTTCCTCGGAGAAGCCCGCTCCGCCCGGCTTGGACAGAAGCTCCAGCTCCTGAACCGGCCACTCCTGGATCAGTTTGCTCACATCACCGCTCTGCAGGAGATCGGGCGCTTCGAGAAACTTCCACCTGTCGAACCGATCATAGAGGCGATAGGCCAGACGGGACCATCCCCTATCCTTCTCTCCACTTCCCGATCCAGGAATCGACCCCAGAAACACCACGGCCATACGGATTGCCGCCAGCTCCTGCAGGCCGCGGATCAGCTCATGCACCCAGCGCGGCTGCTCCAGGGAATTCAACAGAAGCCCCACGCGCAAATGGGGGTGGGCCCCGCTTTCCGGCTCCGTCCGGCTACCGCGTTGGGGAGCGGTTGCCGGGAATGCAACACTTCTGCTCATCTACCCCCCTTGAAAAGGCGAGATTGCTATTCGGGTTATTTTTTCCTGCGTCGGACAGATTGAAAAAAGTCCTTTAACTGTACGGCTGGATTTTTCCTGGCGCGGTTTTCAGGTTACCCTGTGACTACTATGAATATAGCCTTTTTCCACAATGGATGGTAGCTTTGGCGGCTTGCGGAGTAACCACCCCTCAAACAGCAGCGGAATATTCACCATTTCACTGGACTTCGAGCTGTTCTGGGGCTTGCGCGACATAATGACCCTGGAGGAGTGCCGCGCCACCCTGCTCGGTGCGCGGCGCGCAATTCCGGAGATCCTTGCCCTGTTCGCGGAGCGCGGGATCCACGCCACCTGGGCCACCGTGGGATTTCTGTTCTGTTCAGGCCGGGAGGAGCTGCTGGACAGCCTGCCGGAGCAGCTGCCCTCCTATAGCAACCGCTCACTCTCCCCGTATGCCGCCATCGCCGCCACGGGCGACAGCGAACGGGAAGATCCGCTACACTTCGCCCCCTCCCTGGTGGAGCAGATCGCCTCCCATCCCGGTCAGGAGCTGGCGACCCACACCTTCTCCCACTACTACTGCCTCGAGCCGGGGCAGACCATCGACACCTTCCGGGCCGATCTGGAGGCGGCGCAGCGCATCGCCAGCCGGCGGGGGGTGGAGCTGCGCAGCCTGGTGTTCCCGCGCAACCAGTTCAACCAGGACTACCTGGAGGTGTGCCGGGAGCTGGGTATCGTCGCCTATCGGGGAAACCAGCGCAGCTGGATGTACCGGCCCACTTCCGGCGAGGAGCCCGCCATACGGCGCGCCGCCCGTCTGGCCGACGCCTACCTGAACCTGACGGGCCACAACGGACACCCCGCCCCCGCGCCGGATACCGGCCCGCCGGTCAACGTGCCGGCGAGCCGCCTGCTGCGGCCGGTGTCGGCACCCTTGAGAGCGCTGGAGACCCTGCGGCTGCGCCGCATCACCGGGGAGATGGAGCATGCGGCGCGTCGCGGACTCACCTACCACCTGTGGTGGCATCCGCACAATTTTGGCACCGATGTGGCTGCCAACATCGCCTTTCTACGCAGGATCCTGGAGCATTTTGAGGTGCTGGAGCAGCGCTACGGCATGCGCTCTCTGAACATGGCCGAGATCGCACGGCGGAGGTTGCCGCATTGAGGCTGCATCACCCCCACGCATGGGAGGTAACTCCCAAGGAGGCGATAGCCATCCAGGAGCGGTTGCGCCATCTGGTCCGTCTCGAAGATTGCATGGGTGAGGTGCGGCGGGTAGCAGGAACCGACGTGGGTTTCGAGCGGGGCACTGCCGTCACC
>DRMK01000130.1 GCA_011322575.1 Gammaproteobacteria bacterium | reverse complement strand
CCTTCCGTCCCGGCTGGTGCTGCTGTGCCGGGACAACGACGGTTACCGCAATCTGACCAGGTTGGTATCGCGCAGCTACCTGGAGGGGCAGCAACGGGGCTATCCCGTGGTGCAGCGGGAGTGGCTGAAGGGGGCCAGCGAAGGGCTTATAGCGCTCTCCGGGGCCACCGCGGGCGATGTGGGACGCGCGCTGCTGGCAGGCAACCGGGAGCTTGCAGTCCGGCAGCTGGAGTTCTGGCTGGAGCTGTTTCCCGACAGCTACTACCTGGAGCTGTTGCGCA
Source organism: Gammaproteobacteria bacterium (assembly GCA_011322575.1). GTDB lineage: Bacteria > Pseudomonadota > Gammaproteobacteria > Thiohalospirales > Thiohalospiraceae > DRMK01. The sequence goes on along the minus strand of DRMK01000130.1, from coordinate 2,421 downwards.
CCGGGAGGGAAGGGGAGGAGGAGTACCTCCACGCCGCGGTGGATCTGGCCGCCGCTCACGACGTGCCGGTGGTGGCTACCAATGACGTGGTGTTCCTGGATCGGGAGGATTTCGAGGCGCACGAGGCGCGTGTCTGCATCCACGAGGGGCGCACCCTGAACGATCCGCGCCGGCCACGCCACTACTCGGGGCAGCAGTACCTGCGCAGCCCGGCGGAGATGGCGGAGCTGTTCGCCGATCTTCCCGAGGCGCTGGAGAACAGTGTGGAGATCGCCAGGCGCTGCAACGTGGAGATCACCCTGGGCCGGAACTTCCTGCCGAGCTCCCCTGTTCCCGCCGGCAAGAGCGTCGAGGAGCATCTTGCGGAGCAGTCGCGCGCCGGACTGGAGCGGCGCCTGAAAGTGCTGTTCGATGCGGACTCCCCCGAGTTTGCCGGGCAGCGCAAGCCCTACGATGAGCGGCTGGCTTCCGAGCTGGAGGTCATAAACCAGATGGGTTTCCCCGGCTACTTTCTGATCGTGGCCGATTTCATCCGCTGGGCCAAGCAGAACGGGATCCCGGTGGGTCCCGGTCGTGGCTCCGGAGCGGGCTCCCTGGTGGCCTACGCCCTGACCATAACCGACATCGATCCACTGCGTTACGATCTTCTGTTCGAGCGGTTTCTCAATCCTGAGCGGGTCTCCATGCCGGACTTCGACGTGGATTTCTGCATGGAGGGGCGTGACCGGGTGATCGAGTACGTGGCGCAGACCTACGGACGGGACAAGGTCTCCCAGATCATCACCTACGGCACCATGGCGGCCAAGGCGGTGGTGCGCGACGTGGGGCGCGTGTTCGGCCACCCGTACGGTTTCGTGGACCGCATCGCCAAGCTGATCCCGTTCGAGATCGGCATGACCCTGGACAAGGCGCTGGAGCAGGAGGAGGCGCTGCGCGAGCTGTACCGGCAGGACGAGGAGGTGGCGGCCATTATCGATCTGGGGCGCAAGCTGGAGGGGATCACGCGCAACGCCGGCAAGCACGCGGGAGGGGTGGTGATCGCCCCCAGCCAGCTCACCGACTTTACCCCCCTCTACTGCGAGCCCGGCACCCGCAGCCTGGTCACCCAGTTCGACAAGGATGACGTGGAGGCGGTGGGGCTGGTCAAGTTCGACTTTCTCGGCCTGCGCACCCTCACCATCATCGATCGCGCCCTGCAGACCATCAACCGGCAGCGGGAGGCGCAGGGCGAGCATCCCATCGACATCGGCGCCATCCCCCTGGACGACGCCGCCAGCTTCGAGTTGCTCAAGAGCTGCGCCACCACCGCCATATTCCAGCTGGAGTCGCGCGGCATGAAAGATCTCATCAAGCGCCTGCAGCCGGACAGCTTCGAGGACATCATCGCCCTCGTGGCCCTGTTCCGTCCCGGTCCTTTGCAGTCCGGCATGGTGGACGACTTCATCAACCGCAAGCATGGCCGGGCCAGGGTGGAATATCCCCATCCGGATCTGGAGTCCATCCTCAAGCCGACCTACGGCGTCATCCTCTACCAGGAGCAGGTGATGCAGATCGCCCAGGTACTGGCCGGTTACTCCCTTGGCGCCGCCGACCTGCTGCGGCGCGCCATGGGCAAGAAGAAACCGGAGGAGATGGCCCGGCAGCGCGCTGTGTTCACCGAGGGGGCGCTGAAACGGGGAGTGGATGAGAAGACCGCCACCCATATTTTCGACCTGATGGAGAAGTTTGCCGGCTACGGCTTCAACAAATCCCACTCCGCCGCCTATGCGCTGGTCTCCTACCAAACCGCATGGCTCAAGGCCCACTACCCCGCGGCCTTCATGGCCGCGGTGATCTCCTCCGATATGGACCATACCGACAAGGTGGTCACCTTCATCGACGAGTGCCACGACATGGGGCTGGAGGTGCTGCCGCCAGACGTCAACCGCTGCCACTACCACTTCACCATCACTGGCGAGCGCACCATTCTCTATGGTCTGGGCGCCATCAAGGGGGTGGGCGAGGGGGTCATCGAGGCGATCGTCAGGGCGCGGGAGAGCGGAGGGGAGTTCAGCGACCTGTTCGACTTCTGCCGGCGCCTGGATCTGAAAAAGGTCAACCGCCGGGTACTAGAGGCGCTGATCCGTGCCGGGGCCATGGATAGCCTGGGGCCCAACCGCGCCACGCTGATGGACGCATTACCGGACGCCATCCGTATCGCCGAGCAGTACCTGCGCGACACCGCCGTGGGGCAGAGCGATCTGTTCGGCATCTGCGACAGCGGTGCGCCGGCGGCGGGCGGCAAGTACCGTGTGCAGCGGGAGTGGGAGGAGGAGCAGCGCCTGCGCGGCGAGAAGGAAACCCTGGGACTCTACCTGACCGGCCACCCCATCGAGCGCTACCTGCCGGAGCTGAAGCAGTTCATCAGCTCGCGCATCGTGG
>DRMK01000129.1 GCA_011322575.1 Gammaproteobacteria bacterium | reverse complement strand
TAGAAGATGTTGTTGCGGATCACGACCCCGGCATGGCTGCGGCGCAGGGCGGTGGCGTTGCCCACAAAGGTGTTGTTGATCACCTGCACACCGGACTGATCCCGAACATCCAGCGCCACTCCTTCGCTGTCCATGAACACGTTGCCGGCGATGATCACGTCGGCCGCGCCGGAGATACGCACCCCGTCCGCCGCGCCGGCGAAGGTGAAGTTGCTGATCCGCACCCCGCTCACCCCCGAGACGGCGATGGCCGGGTCCTGGCCCTGCCCTTCCAGGATGGTTCGGGCGGTCTCGCGGCCCCGCAGCACCAGGTTGCCGCGCAGCACCACGCTCTCCCGGTAGTTTCCCGGCTCCACCACCACCGTATCACCGTCTGTGGCGGCGTCCACGGCCGCCTGGATGGTGCCGTAGTCACCGGGGACGGTGTACTCGGCAGCTCCGGCCGTCACTGCGCAAAGCGCCACCAGGAGGGCAACCACGGCGCGCCCGGCAGCGGAACCTCGTGTACGAAGCGGGGGTTCGATCATGAAACAGGCCACACCGGAACGGACCGGCTACTCTTTCAGCTCTATCCGAAGCCGCCCGTCCCTGATGGCTATATCGGCCACCCCATCGGAGAAGGCCTTCCAGAACCCCTCGTCGGCGCCGAACTCCTTGACCAGGTCGATGTTCTTGATCCCTCCCAGCCAGGCGTTGGGCACCGGCACCCCCATGATGGTGACCCCTTTCAGGATCACCACCGGCCGCCCATCCCGGTAAGCGAACTCCGCCCCGGCCTTGAGACGCAGGATCTTGCCGCCCAGCATGGGAAAATCCTCGTCCACGGGCAGCAGCAGCTTCAGGCTGACCAGATCGTCCGACAGGTCGATGGCCAGCTTGCGCGCCAGATCGGTATTCTTGGCCAGCAGGGCATTCAGCTCCCGCTCAGTGAGCTGGATTACCCTCTCCGCGCCCTCCTCGCTGTATGGCTCCGGCTCCAGCGCACCCCCGGATTCCTCCTCGCCGGATCTGGCCGAGCCCCCTTCCAGCAGATCGAGCCGCCTCAGTTTGGCCTCCAGCTGCTGCTCCTCGCCGGCATCCAGCGTGACCGGAGTGAATTCGGAGACGAACAGATAGCTTCTAATCACCCAGATGGTGATCAGGACCGAGGCGACGATGGCCACCAGCAGCAGCCCCGCCACCTGCAGGCAACCCAGACGGCGCTCGGAACCGGAACCGCTGGCTGGTTGGGTCATGATGTAAGCCTTTGTGTCAGAAACAGCAGAAAATAGCCTGAATTATAAATGATGTGGAGCAATATGCCAGGAACCACGCTCTGGTACCGATCCCGGAACCAACCGAACACCAGGGAGGGAACGAATACCGCCGCCGCCCAGGCGGGGGGGTGGTAGAGAAAGTGTGCCGCGACGAACAGCAGGCTGGTGAGCAGGTTGGCGCCGCTCACGCCGCCAAGGCTGCGGCGTGCGGCGGCGAAGCGGCGCAACCACCCCTGCAGCCAGCCGCGGAAGGCCAGCTCCTCCACCACCGGGTAAACCACGCAGAGCAGCAGTAACCGCCCTGCGTTCTCCACCAACCCCTGCCATGAAGGCTGCGGCAGATAGAGGAGATAGAGCAGCAGCCAAACCACTGCCCCCGCCGCCAGCGCGGCGTGGAACCACCCGTCGCGCAGCAGCCGCGACGAAACGGATCCCTTCCCTGCTGCCGCCGCTACTTCTCCAGCTCCCTGAACTCCACGCGCCGGTTCAGGGCGCGGCCCTCCGGCGTGGCGTTGCTTGCCGCCGGGCTGGTCTCACCCAGGGCCAGCGGACGTAGCCGATCCAGCGAAATGCCCTTGCCGACCAGATAGTCGATCACCGCGCGAATGCGACGTTTGGAGAGCGCTATGTTGTAGGCCTCGGTGTTGCGGTCGTCGGTGTGACCCTGCACCTCGACCTTGGCCTCCGGCACCCGCTGCAGCTCGGCGACCACGCGATCCAGCTTGGCACGTGCCTCGCTGGTCAGCTCCGCGGAGTCACTGTGGAAGTAGATGATCTCCAGTTTGCCCAGATGCACCGGCGCAGGCGGGGCCGGTTCAGGCTCCGGTTCCGGTGCAGGTGCCGGCGGAGGAGTGACTGGTACCGGTTTCGGCTCAGGCTCAGGCGCCGGCACGGGTGGTGGCGGGGCCATCTCATCCCCGGTGGCGCCGAACCGTTTCATGAGGCTAACCGACAGAAACCGGGCGTCCTTGTCGAACAGCTCCAGCTCGGAGCGCAGGGCGATACCGTTGTTGAAGGCGTACTCCAGCCCGATACCATACGCCAGACTGAAGTCGTTGACCCTCTCGTAGGGCAGTCCGGTATCGTTCTCCATCTTGGCCGCGCCAGCCTTGCCGAACAGGCCAAAACCGGTATGCTCCCGGCGCTGCTTGTAGAGGTAGTAGAGCGCGCTGAGGGAGAACTCCTTGTAGCTCACCTCGTCTGTCGGCGCCATCTCGGCCGCGCCGAGATCCGCGTATTGCCCCTCGACGCTGAAGCGCGGCGAGAGATCGTAGCCAAGAAACAGCTTGCCCCCCGTGCTGCGCGACTCCTCTACGGTAACCGGGGTGCCGTTGGGATCCGGCTCCAGCTCCGATATTCCGGCTGCAATGCCACCGTACCAGCGCTTGGTAAAGCTACCCTCCGCCATGACGGGTGTTATCACCCCGCAGATCAACAGGGCTACCGCTATCCGCTTCACTGTTCTCATTGCTTGCTTCCTGATTTCCATGTTGTTCTTCTCCCCTCTCCGCGCCATCACAGCGAGCTCTCTTCCGGGTCGCGGCGCCGCGACCCGAGCAGATAGAGCAGAGCCACACCAAGCATCAGCGGCAGGACGGGATCGAACCCTGCGCGGGAATTGACCGCACATCCACCCACGCCCTCCAGACCGGTCTGCAGAATCGGTTCATCCCCTGCGGCTGCTATATCCCGAAAATCGGGTGACCCGTCACCATCGCCGTCCGGAAGAGCCAGGGGCCTGCCACCAAGCAGCGGAGATATGGCATCGTCGAGGCCATCCCCGTCCTTGTCGGTGAAGCTGTCCACCCGTCCGTTGCCGTCGGTATCGCCGCCCCCGGCCTCCACCAGGTCGTTCTTGCCGTCTCCGTCCGAATCCAGATCCTGGTAATCCGGTGTTCCGTCACCATCCGTGTCCACCGGATTCACCCCGGCCCCTTCTGCACGCCCCTTGCTGTCTACCTTTGGCGGACGACCGTTGCCAAGGTAGGCGTTGTTGTCGGGATCCGGCAGTTTCGCCTCGATGACATCGGGAATGCCGTCGTTGTCGCTGTCCAGATCACGATAGTCGGGCACCTGGTCGCCATCCGTATCGGGGGGTGGCATGACCCCTGCGCCCGCGGCCAGACCGGTTCCGGAGTCCACTGCGGGCATATCCCGGCCGATGTGGCCATTCAGATCCGGATCCTGAAGGCCGGCTTCGATGACATCCAGCAGTCCGTCGTTGTCACTGTCCAGATCGCGGAAATCGGGAATGCCCTTTCCGTCGATACTGTCGCCATCGGTATTGCGCTGACCATCCTCTACTCCGTCACCGTTGTAGTCGGTAATGCCGGAGTCACTGGAGGTCTCCACGGCATCGGCCAGGCCATTGGCGCCAAAGCCGCCGTCGATACGCCCATCCTTGTTGCTGTCCAGCGCCGCATCGTCGGCTCCGGATTCGGTGAGGTCGAACAGGCCGTCATTGTCGCTGTCCAGATCCAGGCTGTCGGGTACCCCGTCGCCATCGGTATCCACTCCGCTTCCGGCCCCCTCCGCAACATCCGGGATGCCGTCGTTGTCATCGTCTATATCCTGCGCATCCGGAATACCGTCGCGATCGCTGTCCACCTTCAGGCAGGCCTCGCTGCTGCTGTTGGGAATGCAGGGATTGGCGTTGGCGTCATCCTCCTCGTCCATCACCCCGTCACCGTCGCTGTCCACGATGGCAGAGTCCAGTGCGTCGATGATGTCGTCCTTGTCGCGGTTCCCCGGAGCGGCCGGATCGTCGCCCACCTCGGCCCCGTCCTCCTTGCCGTCGCCGTCACTGTCCTTGTTGTCCGGGTTGGTTCCCAGACCCTCCTCGACGCTGTCCGGAATACCATCCTGATCGCGGTCACTGACCACCACACAGGCCGCATTGGTGGCGTCGGGAATGCAGGGATCGGCGTTGGCGTCGTCCTCCTCGTCCATCACCCCGTCACCGTCGCTGTCCACAATGGCAGAGTCCAGTGCGTCGATGATGTCGTCCTTGTCGCGGTTCCCGGGAGCGGCCGGATCGGCGCCCACCTCGGCCCCATCCTCCTTGCCGTCACCGTCGCTGTCCTTGTTATTGGGGTTGGTACCAAGGCCACTCTCGATACTATCCGGCAAACCGTCACCATCGCTATCGGTTTCTGCGGTGCACAAGGAGATATCGCTCTCCTCACCCTCCGCGACCGTGAGCAGCTGATAGCCAGTTAGTTCGGATGGCCTGACAGCATGCCGCTGCTCCTTCCCGCCAACGAACTTGATCCCGACGACATAGACCGCCTCCGGATCTATGCCTCCAAAATGCGCAAACGGCGTGCCCTGGCTGCCCCGCCCCATGCCGCCGTTGATCTCGCGTACGCCAGAGACGGCATCACCTTCGCAGTTATACAGCCGTATCGTGGCCCCCACCGCATCGCGCGAACCAACGGTGGCGGATACCTGGAGATAGTTATCGTCATTCTGCGTGTTGCGCCACAACTGCGACGGACCGCCATCCTGGTTGATAAGCAGGTCCATGTCGCCATCGCGGTCATAGTCGGCGAAAGAGACCCCCGAGGCGGGACCCGAGGCGGAGATCCCCATGTTCCCCTGGGCAAACGCAAAACCGCCACCGTTCAGATACAGAAGGCTGTTCCCGGCGCCGCGTGAGGTGAAGAACAGATCTTCGTCTCCGTCGTTGTCCACGTCCGCGCACGCGACGCCAACATAGCTGCCGCTGAACTCCTGGCGCAAAACGAAGCGGCCATCCTTGGTGAACTCGAACACCCCGATGGTTCCTGCGTCGGTGCGTACCAGGTCGAAATCCCCGTCGCCGTCAAAATCGCAGAACGCCACGCCACCCTTTTGATCGTTTTTGGCGTCCTCGTTGATGGCGTTGCTGCGGCTGAAATTCCCTTTGCCATCATTGACGAACAGATCCGCTTCCGCGTCAGTATCGCCAGTCCCCGGGCGGCGCGCGTAGAAATCCACATCGCCATCCACATCGAAATCGGTAGCGGCCAGGTATTCTCCGTTGCGGTCTCCTTCGTGAATCTTGATATAGTCGTTTTCGCTGAGAACACCATTCCGGTTGATATATATTCGTATACCGTAGCCATCGTCCTCGACCAGCAGATCCAGATCCCCATCCGCGTCGTGATCGATCCACGCCATCCCTTCGGAATTGCCCGGATCGAACGCTACCGCAGAATCGAAGCCGCCAGCCTCTCCGGTAGTGTTCCGGTACACCTCCAGCCGGTAGGCGTGGTTGACCGCCAGATCCGCGCGGCCATCCCCATCGAAATCACCCCACACTACGGAACGCCCCGGCTTTACATCGGTGAAGCTGCGCACCTGGACAAAGCTGCCACCGCAGGCTCCTCCGTCGGTTACCTGCTGACGGTATAGAAGAGTTCCACCATCGGTGTTCTGCGCCACATCCAGACAACCATCGCCGTTGAAATCGGCCCAGGCAACGCCGCCCTGCTTGGCACCGTCCGCCGCCAGCTGACCAGCCTGTATTTCAAACGCCGCATGACCTGCAAGCGGGATCGCGACCAAGGCCAGCAAAACCAGCCCTCGACGTACCACAACGGATACGCTCCGCCGCTGCCCGAATTCTGGAAAAGGAACATTACCCATAACGAAACTCCATTGCTGTTTTTGTTGATCCAATGAGGCCACAAACCGGTCGGGACCCGTCATCTGACGTGAGGCGCCGTTTGCCTGGTTCGAGGTCAGGAAAGTGGGTATATAAAGAAGATGAGATCAGACTCATGTCCGCACCCCCAGCCGCGCGGTTTGGTGCCGCGATTCTGGAGATGCAGCTCTTTCCCTGTTGCGTTGGGTAGGTTTCATACCACTCCCCAGGTTCCCTGTGCTGATTATTAGTACTCCCTTGATGGAGTACTCGTTGTCGCAGGAACAACTGTCGCTAAAAATATACAGTTAGCAGGGAAATGTCAAGAAATAGTCAACAGGGGTAACGGCACAAATTCCGTAAGAAGAAGGTCACGAGTGGCAAAAAAGCAAATATTGCCCCCGCAACAAGAGATTCCGGAGACAAAACGCGCCCAAGAAGCAAAAACCAACTACTCTCTTGGCAACGAAAAAGTAACGCGCGAGTGTCAAAACAACTTCGCGGGAGAGAGCGACGGTAATCGACTCTCTCCCGCGAGCCGTTATCTGCCGATCTCGCGGAACTCTACGCGCCGGTTCAGACGGCGTCCCTCGGCAGTATCGTTACCCGCAACGGGATTGCTTTCACCGAAGGCCCGCAAAATCATGCGCTCACGGGCTATGCCCTTGCTCGCCAGGTAGTCGATTACCGCCCGCGCACGCCTTTCGGAGAGCGCCATGTTGTATGCATCGGACGCCCTGCTGTCGGTGTTGCCCTGCACTTCCACGCGGGCCTGCGGAACCTTTTGCAGCTCGGCCGCAACCTTGTCCAGGGTGGACCGGGCGGTGGTGGAGAGCAGGGATGAGTCGGTTTCGAAATAGACTATCCCCAACCTGCCCAGTTTTACCTCGGGAGCCGGCTGCGGTTCCGGCTCATGCTTGGGAGGAGGAGGTGGCGCGACCGCCACTGGAGCCGGCGCCGGCTCCGGTTCCGACGCTGGAGCCGGCTGCTCCGGCTTACTGCCGCCGAACCGCTTCAGCAGGCTGAGCGCCAGCAGCTGGGAGTCGGTATCGTAGTAGTCAAACTCGCCGCGCAGCGCAAACCCGTTGCGAAACGCGTACTCCAGACCGGTCCCTAGCATCATGTGGGTATCGTTGACCCGTGTATAGGGCAGATCGGTTTCATTCTCCATCTTGCCAAAACCGATGCGGCCGAACAGGCCGAAGCCCTCGTGCGCCTCGCGCTGTTTGAACAGATAGTAGAGCGCGCTCAGACCATAGTCCCGGTACGCCACGTCCCCGCCTGGCACGTTCGGATCCGTCGAACCTATTCTGGCCTCACCCTGATCGCTGTAATAGCCCTCAAAGCTGACGCGCTCGGACCAGTCATACCCGAGGAACAGCTTGCCCCCGCTGCTGCGGGTCTCCTCATTGGTGTACACCGTGGTATTGGGATCGGGCTTCAGCTCGGAGATCCCCGCCCCCAGGCCGCCATACCAGCGGCTCTGGAACTCCGTTTCGGCCAGTGCCGGCGGGGTTACCGCCAGCAGCATGGCAACCCCTGCAACGACCAGACCCGACAAGGCAGATATGCCCACAGCACACCGCCTGCGCAGCAGATAACCCAGGGCGAACAGCACCAGCAAGGGAAACAGCGGATCGATGGAGCGGTTGTTACTCAGCGTGCAGCCCAGACCGCCATCCAGACCGGTCTCAAGCCTGGGCTGCTCCGCCGGGGCAGGCGCACCGCCTGCTTCGCGGTAGTCCGGCATCCCATCACCGTCACTGTCGGGCGGCGTCAACCCACCGGCACCCAGGCTGGTGGCCCGGCCACTGGAATCCACCTGCATGGTGCCGCTGCTACCAACCTGGCCATCTTCATCAGGATCGCTGCCACCTGCCTCAATAACATCGTTACGTCCGTCATTATCGGAATCGAGATCACGGAAGTCCGGAGTGCTGTCCCTGTCCGTGTCTGGCGGCAGCAGTCCGCCCGCTGCAAGGGTGGTCGCGATACCTGCTTCGTTCACCTCGATCCCGTTTCCACTGCCAGTGCCTATCAACGCATTGCTGTCACCGTCATTCCCACCGGCCTCGACAACATCGGTAATTCCATCGTTATCGCTGTCCAGATCGCGGAAGTCCTCCACATCATCGCTATCGGTATCAACCGGAACGCCCCCGTTGTATGGCACTACAGCTGATGAAGTGTCAACATCCTCCAAACTGCCAACCAACCCGTTGATGCCGACCGGATTATTGGTGATGTCTATGCGCCCGTCGTTGCCAATCGCCAGTGCGGCCGGATCCGCTCCAGATTCACGCACGTCCAGAATGCCGTCGTTGTCGCTGTCCAGATCCAGACGATCCACTACACCATCACCATCGGTATCCACATCATTTCCGTCTTGCTGCTCGGCGCTGTCAAGGATGCCATCATTGTCATCATCCAGGTCGAACGGATCCGGCACTCCATCACCATCGTGATCACTGATGGTGTCACCAGCCAGATCCCTGTAATCGGGAATACCGTCAGTATCAGTATCCGGCAGCACCAGGAAGACACTCCCGGCAACGCCAAAATCGTTCACCTGCGGTGCGCCACTGCCGACCAGTCCATCGCCATCCGGATCAGATACCGGGCCTCCCGCCTCGATCACATCATTGAGGCCGTCATTGTCGGAATCCAGATCCCGGAAGTCAGGGTTACCGTCGCCATCCGTGTCAACCGGATCGCCACCATTGTAGGTAACCACTGCTCCAGCTGTATCATCGCTCTCCAGGGAATCGACTAACCCGTTTTCTCCCACTGGACCCGTTATCCGCCCGTCGCTGTCCAGGACACGACTTGGAGCACCAGACTCCACCGCGTCCAGAATACCGTCGTTGTCGCTGTCGAGATCAAGCGTGTCTGGGATGCCATCACCGTCGGTATCGGTTCCGTCCGGTCCCTCCTTGATATCGGGAATACCATCGTTGTCATCGTCCAGATCCACCATGTCAGGAACCCCGTCACCATCCGAGTCCTGCGCGGAAGATACGGTACCTCGTGCAGTGCGCGTTGCCGTTCCTCCTGTGGATGTCAGTTGATCCTCATAAGAAACAGTTATGGAGTTTCCGGAGCTGGTGTTCAGTACACCATCATCGTCCGCTCCGGCACTTCCCTGCTGGGTTGCCAGAGTACCGGTGAATACTCCCGTATCGATGCCAGTCTCGGTCAGAACCACCTGCTCGCTCTCATTGGTGGCGTCGTTGACCACTGATACCAGCACCGTTTCGGCGCTCCCGGAGTCTTGATTGAGATCGGAGTCATCAACCGTTATTGCCAAAATGTCACCAGGAACGCTGGTCGATGTAATAGTTACACTGCCATCCACACCGGTGACTGGCGTATCATCGCTTGTAACGGTTACTCCCGTGGTCGCGGATGCTGAAAGACCGAACACGAAGGTATCAATGAAAGATGCATTGCCAATACCCGACGCCGTGAAGTCACCCCATGTATGGCGTCCCGCAGATGTGGAGGAAAGACCGCCATCAGGAAGATTGGAACTCCCGGCCAGATAGGTGGCATCGTCCCAGTACACACGGGTATCCTCCGTTGTCCCATTACTATTGGCCAGAAAGATGGTTAAACCATTATCGATGCCACCACCACTGGTCTCCACATCCCTGGCGACAAAGTGATACTCGCCCATACGAACCATCACCCGGGCGGCATAGCTCCCCAACGCGATCAGGTTTCCTGCCGCATCCCTGCCATCCCAAGCAACCTGATTCTGACCAATGACCGCATTGCCCAGCAGTAACACATCGCCTGCACCGAACTGACTGTCCCCATTGGTATCGATGGTAATGGCGTAGGTGCCGGATACATCCGACTCGAACTCGAAGAACCCACTGTCCTGTATACCTGATGTAGCGGACGGGGAGATAGAGTTGTCTACTCCGGCATCATCGATGAAACGGACGTTGGTAATGGTAGGGGGATTCACTGGCCGGGGGTTGGCCACATCCGGATATCCAACATATACCGGAAACTTCGCGGTTACGGATGAACTACTTTCGACATTGCTGTACCCAGAATAGGGTGCGTCAAGCCCGTTGTCGTTTGCCATTATTTCATATCCGTATCCGGCCATCTGGTTCAGATCGAGCTTCCATACATAATCGGTATTTGGTCGTCCTCCAGGAACCAGAATATAGAAATCCGCATCTGTCGCCCCGCTCTGCTCGAAGGTACCGCCGTTGAATGCCCATACCCTGGACCATAGCCGCCCCCCTCCTGCCAACGGATCCGGAGTGGTAGCGGCATCAGGCGTAACCGTTACATCGTACCGGGAGAACAGGCTGAAATCGGATCCTGTCTGGGAAGTATTCTGGAGCACCAGTCGATAGGTACCGGTCTGCGCAGCTGTATATTTGTGCGGGTTGGTCAGTGCAAGCGCATCGAGCGGATCAGCACTACAATCCACGTTGCCTCCGTTCAACGTAGCCGTGTCTACAGTGTTGCCACCAGGATCCTGGATCTCTATGGAGAGGACATCGGCCTGATTCAATCCACACAGGGAGATGTTGATAACCTCACCCGCGTTGAGAATATCCACGTACAGATATTGAGAGCTGAACTCATAGTCATACAATCTCTGATTCAACCCCACCTGGGCGGAGCCTTCTGCAAAAGCCGAGCGACCCGCTGGCAATACCAGCAATACAGCCAATCCTACAGTTCTTATTTTTTCCCAAGAATCCATCACCAACTCCTCCATCATCCATGGAACGCTTTCGCCATTGCAATAACTGCAGGAAAACATTTACTGCAATTTGCGCCACATATCCGGGCCAGATCCGACTCCACTCTATTTCAGTCTGTCGAAGAAAAGATCCCGTATGACACGCTCCCAAACAAATTACTGGCCAAAAAACATCGTCACACCTGTAACGCAACACCACGCTTTCTGCCCATCCACCGCATGTTTCACGTTCATTCAAATTACTTCGGCCATGTGCTGGATGTGGGCGCAGCCCACAGGCAGTGATTGCACTACCGGCAAGCACTGTAATGCGCGGAGCCGGCACATGCCTGAAGTCCCAAACATCATCCAGATGATTGCCAGATTAACAAATTCTACGCATCTTATTTTTTCTTAAACATAAAGTCAATTTGCAACGCGTAGCCTCCGTTGTGCAAATAGACTGTGATATTGTCGGCTCTTTCCGAGCGATTTGGTGAAATATTGACCATGCAACCAGATGTATCTACCTCGGCAAAACGGGGCTTCACCAAATCGTGTGGGTAAGCAGCTCTTGTCACGCCAGGGACGAAGCCGCTACGCGGTGATTTACCATTTTTGCCCATACGATTTGGGGAAAACCAAAAAAAACAGCCCGATGATGAGATGCTATTCCGGAGTGTAACCCAGATTGGGCGCCAGCCACCGCTCGGCCTCGGCCAGGGAGATCCCCTTGCGGCGGGCATACTCCTGCACCTGCTCCCGGGTGATCTTTCCCACGGTGAAATACCTGGCCTGGGGGTGGGAGAAACAGAAGCCGCTGACCGATGCCGCGGGGCGCATGGCGAAGTGTTCGGTGAGAGAGATTCCGCTGCTTTTCTCGACTCCCAGGAGCTCCCACAGGATCCCCTTCTCGGTGTGCTCGGGACAGGCGGGATAGCCGGGAGCAGGGCGTATTCCCCGGTACCTCTCCTCGATCAGGGCATCGTTGTCCAGCCGCTCGTCGGGAGCGTAGCCCCAGATCTCCCTGCGGATCTTTTCGTGCAGCAGTTCGGCGAAGGCCTCCGCCAGGCGATCTGCGAGAGCCTTCAGCAGGATGGCGTTGTAGTCGTCGTGCGCCGCCTCGAACTGCGCCACTCTGGCGGATACCCCGTGCCCGGCGGTCACCGCGAACAGGCCGAGCCAGTCCGCCTTGCCGGACTCCTTGGGGGCGATGAAATCCGCCAGGCAGAGGTTGGCCTGCCCCGCCGCCCGCTCCCGCTGCTGACGCAGGAAATGGAAGGTGGCGATGCTCCTGTCACGCGACTCGTCGGCATAGATCTCCACGTCGTCATGGCCGACCGTGTTGGCGGGGAGGATGGCGGCCACGGCGCTGGCGCGGAGCCACTTCTCCCCGACGATGCGTTGCAGCATCTGTTGGGCATCGCTGAACAGCTTGCGCGCCTCCTCACCCTGCTCGCTGTCCTGCAGGATCTTGGGGTAGCTACCGCGCAGCTCCCAGGCGTGGAAAAACGGCGTCCAGTCGATGTACCGGACGATTTTTTCCAGATCGAAATCGTCAAAACGGTGGATCCCCTTTTGCTGGGGCGCCGGCGGCTGGTAACGCTGCCAATCCACCCGCTCCCTGTTGGCGCGGGCCTGCTCCAGGGTAAGCCACCTGGTCTGGGCGCTGCGGCCGGCGTGCTGCTCGCGCACCTGCCGGTACTCCTCTTTCAGGGCGGAGACGAACTCCCCCTTGAGATCCTCCGAGATGAGGCTCTGCACCACTCCCACCGCGCGCGAGGCGTCCTTGACCCACACCACCGGCCCGGAGTAGCCGGGATCGATCTTGACCGCGGTGTGTGCCTTGGAGGTGGTGGCGCCGCCGATGATCAGCGGAATCTTCATCCCCTCGCGTTCCATCTCCCTGGCGATGTGCGCCATCTCTTCCAGGGAGGGGGTTATCAGGCCGGAGAGGCCGATCACATCCACCTCGTGCTCGCGGGCCTGCTGCAGGATGGTCTCGCACGACACCATCACCCCCAGGTCGATCACCTCGAAGTTGTTGCACTGCAGCACCACCCCGACGATGTTCTTGCCAATGTCGTGCACGTCGCCCTTGACGGTG
>DRMK01000128.1 GCA_011322575.1 Gammaproteobacteria bacterium | reverse complement strand
GGGTCATTGCTGGCTCCGTCGCCGTCCAGAACCGGGCGCTCGCCGTTGGGGCCGGGTACCCCGCAGATCCTGATGGGGGCCTGCTCCGTGCCGCTGCTGCGGATCACGATCTTCTCCCGGTAGGGGTCAGGACTGTAGTGGATGCGCACGGTGTCTCCGGGATCGAGACGGCCCCAGGGAACCTCCGCTATCGAGGCGTAGCGGCGACCAGGACCTACCGGATAGTCGGTGCCGGTGGCGGATGGGGTGCAGGGGATCGAAATACGGGGGATCTGGTCGTCATCGTCGATGATGGTGCCGTATGCCTCGGCGCTTCCCAACCTCGCGTTTACCGGATCGCTCAGGATGATGCTGAATGTTTCATCCTCCTCCGCTTCGTCATCACCCAGGATAGTGACACCAATGGTGGCGGAGGTGCTGTTTGGCGGAACCATCAAGGTACCGGCAGCCGCCCGGTAGTCGCTTCCCGCCTTCGCGCTGCCGTCGGAGGTACGGAAGTGAATCCTGATCTCCCTGCTGGAGGGGGCATCCAGATCGACCGGAAAGAGAAGCTCTCTGGTACCGGTGTCGCCTTCGGTGGTATCCGCGTCAGACAGGTACACAGCGGGCAGCGGAGCGCGCACCGCATGATTGCCGCAGGCGGTCAGCAGCAGGGTGAGCAGGAGTACGCAGGTTCGGTTGCGGTGCTTTGTCGTGCCTGGCAATTCCCGGTGGTACGCCGGGCAGGATACCGGATACCGCAACCTCGGCAGGACCCTCCCCACATCCCTGATCGGGAGCGGGCAGGGAATCATTCAGGTCTGCGCCCAATCATGACGATGCCGCCGCTCAACTGCTCCAGAAACGGAAGCAGCGTAATCAGGCCGACATCAAGCCAGCCCAGCGTCAGCAGGGCCAGTTTTGTCAAAGGGTAACCTTGGTCGATCTTGTTGCGGTTGCGCAAGAAACGGGAAAATCTGCTGAAAAGGCGGAAGTACCAGATGTTGACATTGTCGAGCAGCCCGCAGAGATAGCTGATCTCCTGCTTGGTCAGCTGCCGCTCATCGGGGCTGGCATCCTTCTCGACCGGCACCTTGTCACGTATGCGCTTCAGCAATTCAGAGTAGGCGATCGGTTCGTCAACTATTATCAACCCGCCCGGACGCGTAGCCTCTATCAGCGGGGGAACGGCCTTTTTCACATCCACATGATGCAGGATGTCCAGCGCCAGCATTATGTCGAAATTGCGCCCCTTGAGATCACCCTTTTCGGCGTCGCCGACGATACACTCGACCCGTCCTTCGAGTCCGTTGATCCGTATTCTCTTTTTGGCAACTTCCACCAGATCCGGTGAAATATCGAATGCGAAAATCTTCGTGTTGTCAACAATTTTTGCGATCTCGCAGGAGTTGATGGCGTCGCCACAGCCGAAGTCACATATCGTGGCCTCGCGCCCCAGCTGTTTTACGTATTGCTGAATCTCCCTGTAGATCAGCTCCTTTGGGAAAACGCGCCAGTGCTTGCTCTTCCGGTACCGTTTTATTACGTACTCCGGTACAGGAGCAAGCTGCTGCATCCTCTTCTCTGCAATGGTGCGCTGGTACTCCAGCTCGCGTTTCCGTGCGTCCTCTTTCACTTCCGTACCTCCATGTACTGTGGTTGGTCGTTCTATCCCTTGTGTCGGCAGCTGCGCCCTTGCCCCTCTGCGCCCATGTCAAAGGGCGCTTCCGCCCCTTCGGCCTGCATCGGTACCCGATCCCGCATGGTAACAGAATCACCCCCGCGAAACAGGATGGCAAGCCTTACCTGGTCTTGATCTTTCCCAGCTGTATCACCTCGAAGTCGGATACCTTGACCCTGCCCAGCTCGCGAAGATCGTCGTTGTCCCACCCCTCATGAGGAGCCCCGGAGATGAACATGTCGGAGCCCACGTCAGCGAGCATCAATCCATACCTCTTCAGCGCCCGCAAGATAATCTGGTTGGTCGGGGAAAAACCGCTGATGTCGAAATCCGCCTTCAGACGCAGGCGCCCTCCAAAGGGCAACAGTTCCGGACCGGTCCCGCCAGTAACCAGATGGCGGGCCGGATGCACGTAGCCCTCGTAGATTTTCGAGCGCAAAATGGTAAACCGTAGCGGGTGGTCTATCTCCCCCTTTTCAATCTCCGGATAGCGAACCAGCAGGGGAAAGATGGGTAACCCCGCTGCATCCGCGGATGTCCATCCATCAGTCCGGAAGGAGACCTGCTTCAGGTCGAAGACCGCCGCGGAAGAGGCCTGCCAACCGTCCCCGACCTGTGCCGCGTTGTACAGCTCATAGAGCATTCGGTTGTGCACATCCACGCTGATTACGTGGGCATCTCCCTCACCATTCCCCTCAACCGGAGCATCGAGCGGAATGGGAAACGGGCCGGGATCGCTTTCGTCCCCATAGTTGTCGTCATAGTTATTGCCGCGAAAGGTGACGGGAACCTTTTTCTGGCCGTCGCCGACCACGACGTAGGGAATACCGATGGGAGAGCCTTCGTAGGTACCGCTTCCGAAATCACAGAAAAGCCCGGTGTCCAGGCCTATGTTCTCCAATATCAAAGCGGAATTCGGATCCACCGGATCGCTGGAAATATCCCTGTTCAACGGGTGTTCCGGAGGAAAGATCTCTATATCCTCCGCAGAGGCCAAGGTTATCTGCCCATCCATATCCCCAAGGCTATCATCCCCATCCGAAGGGCTTTCAGAGCCGTCATCAGTATCCGCGGTGGTATCACCCGGCTCGCGTATCAGCTCCACCCCTCGGTCGGAATCCCCAACGGAACACCCAGCCAGCAGCAGCATTACAATCAGGAGAAACGGGAAAAGAGTGAATTTCACGGCGTGGTTCATGGATGCCTGGGTTGGAACAACGACTGACTTGGTATACATCCTGGATTTTCCAAAGTCAACATATATCGACGCGAATCGAGTCTCCCCCGCACAACAGCCAGAGATTTCCGCTTCCCTGAAACCCGCCTTCCGGTTTCAACTACCCCGCCTCTGCCGCAGCGCCTCATACAGACAGATGGCAGCCGCCACCGAGACGTTGAGGCTCTCGACCACTCCGCTCATGGGAATCTTCACCAGCAGGTCGCAATGCTCCCGCGTGAGGCGGCGCAGGCCGCGCCCTTCCGCACCCATGACCAACGCCAGGGAGCCCCGCAGGTCGGCTTGGTAGATTTCCTGCGAGGAGTCTCCGGCGGCTCCCACCAGCCACACCCCCGCCTTGCGCAGCTCGCGCAGGGTGCGCGCCAGGTTGGTTACCCTGATGAAGGGCAGGCTCTGCGCCGCCCCGCAGGCCACCTTGCGCACTGCCGGAGTGAGACCCGCCGCCCGATCCCGCGGGGCGATCACCGCGTCCACGCCAGCAGCATCGGCCGTGCGCAGGCAGGCTCCCAGATTGTGCGGATCCTGTACGCCATCCAGTATCAGGAGAAAAGGAGGACGCTCCAGACCCTCCAGCAAACTGCGCAGTTCCCGCTCGCTCCACTCCCGGGCGGGATGGAGCAGGCCAACTACCCCCTGATGCCGTACCCCTGGCAACAGGAGATTCAGCTCCTGGCCGGAAATCTCGTGTACCGGGGCACCGCTCTCCCGCGCCGCCCGGCGGATCTCTTCCATGCGTTCGTCGCGCCGTTGCCGGTCACACCATAATTCGCTGACCTCCCCCCGCCGCAGCGCCATGCGCACCGCATGCAGTCCATAGATCCGTTC
>DRMK01000127.1 GCA_011322575.1 Gammaproteobacteria bacterium | reverse complement strand
GCTTATCTCCCGGGCCGCGCGGGTGGTGATCGCCGCCGAAAGCGATCTCGATCTTCCGGCCGCCCCCGAGGCTGCCACCGCCTGGTTCAGCAACCACTTTTCCCTCCCGCCGGGGATGCTGCAGGTATTCGGAACGGAGCAGTGGTCGGCGCCGGTTGCCAGCGGCTCCAGTCCGCCCGCCGCGATGGTGATCTGCCCCTGCTCCATGGGGATGGTGTCGGCCATCGCGAGCGGCGCCAGCGACAATCTCATGGAACGGGCCGCAGACGTGATGATCAAGGAGCGGCGCCCCCTGATCCTGGTGCCGCGCGAAAGCCCGTTCTCGGCCATCCATCTGGAGAACATGCTGAAACTGGCCCGGCTCGGGGTGACCATACTGCCCGCCAACCCTGGTTTCTACCACCATCCCCGGTCGGTGCAGGATCTGGTAGATCACGTGGTGGGACGCATTCTCGATCATCTGCAGATCGAGCACCATCTGGTTTCACGCTGGGGCTACGGCGATGGGGAGTAGAAGGCTGGAGATCCCCCTGTTTCCGCTGCGCACCGTGCTGTTCCCGGGCGGCTGCATGCCGCTGCGCATCTTCGAGCCGCGCTACCTGGAGATGGTGGGCGACTGCCTGAGATCCGACAGCGGATTCGGGATCTGCCTGATCCGGGATGGCTCGGAGACCGGCCGCGCCGCCACCTTCCATGAGGTGGGAACCCTGTGCCGAATCAGCTACTGGCAGCGCCTGCCCAACAATATGCTCGGTATCACGGTACGAGGCGAACGGCGTTTCCGGGTTCTCACCAGCCACACCCTCCCCAACCAGCTCACCCGCGCCAGCGTGGAGCTGCTGCCCGAAGAGCAGCGCTGCCCGATAGCGCCGCGTCACCGTCAGGCGGCGCAGCAGTTGTGCCGCATGCTGGAGAGACTGGGCCTGCCATACAACAAGCCCCCGACCGACTATGAGGATGCAGCCTGGGTTGGATGCCGGCTGGCCGAGTTGCTGCCCCTGCCGCTGGGCAGGAAACAGCTGCTGCTGCAGCTCAGCGACCCTCTGCAGCGCCTGGAGGAGCTGCAGGAGGAGCTGGAACAGCTCGCCGGAGCAGGATGACCCGCCCATCCCAGCCCCGCTTGCGCAGGACCTCTGCACGCCTTACCACTCTGTAGAGAACCCCGCCGGTTTCACTCACATCCCGTACGAAAATCTCCAGCGGCTCCTTGAAATCCTTCATGGTATGAGCCACGGTGAACAGCCCCGCCATGCGCGAAAAACGCAGCCAGCTCACGTTTCCATACCAGAGAGCCTGTCCGCCCGGCTGCAGCACCTTGTCGGTAGGCCAGAGCCGCAGCACCAGCAACCGCTCCTCCTCCGTGGCGAACCGCACCAGCCGCAGCGCCTCGTGCCGACCATCGTTCACCTGGGGCGGCACCGGCAACAGCGCGGCGTCGATCCGCGGATTCAGCAGCAACAACAGATGGGCGGCATCGAAACGCGGCGGGGAGCGCCATCCCGCCCCCTCCAGCACTTCGCGCAGCACCCCCAAGTCTCCCGCCCACTGTATCGTCATGGGGTGATCGTGCAGGCTGCGCAGATCCAGCCGGTAGGCCGGCAGCTCCCGCCAGGCTCCACTCCACCATAGGTCGGATTCCAGCTGCTGCACCACCCTTACCGGAGCGTAGCGCCGCACCTCCTGCTCCACCCTGGTCATGCCCCAGAACAGCGTCACCAGCAACGTCGCCAGCAGCACCAGACCGAAACCGCGCACGGAGAACCCGCCGCGTGGCCCCGGAAAATGGCGCCGGTAGGCAATACCGAACAGCGCGGCCCAAGCTCCTCCCAGCGCGAACCCGCCCAGCACATCGGAGAACCAGTGGGCCCCCAGATAGAGACGCGAAAACCCGACCAGCACCACCAGCAGGCCGGCTGCCCCGTATACCCACCAGCGCCGGGCCACCGGCAGCGATCCCGCCACCACGATGGCCAGCATGCCGTAGATTACGGTGCTCATGGCGGTGTGACCGCTGGGAAACGAGTAGGCGTTGACGCCCCGGTACAGCGCCATCGGCCGATCTATAGCGGTCAGCCATTTGAGCAGCAGCACCGTCAGCTCGGCGCAGGCCGCCGCTGCCAGCAGATGGAAGGGCGCCAGCCGATCTCCCCGCCACCACAACCAGCCGGCAGCGGCGAGCAGCAGGAGGATAAGCGGATAACCATCGCCAAACCAGGTGCCCAGCACCATGATCTGGTCCGCCCACGGGGTGCGCAGTTGCTGCAGGGAGTTGTGGATGAGCAGATTCAGGTTTTCGAGCCACTGGCTCCCCAGGACAGCCCCCACCAGCAGGGCGGAGGCCATCGTTCCGGCAAACAGCAGGGCGGCAAGGATGGCCAGACCGCGCGCCTCGGGGTGATTCGGGTCCAGCAGCGCCTCGGCCACTCCTCCCACCAGCGGATGACGCCGGCTCCAACCCAGAATCCCGGCAATTACTGGATTGGCGCGCGGCTGCAGAAGGTGGAACAGAGCGCGGGCCAACCACAACGTGGCCAGCAGCAGGGTGAACAGCACCACCAGCAGCACCGCCATGCGTCCCGCCACCTCGGTGGCCATGCCCAGCGAACTGCTGAATACCGCGCCGGGCAGAATGTAGGCTGGTGCCCAGAGCAGCGCCGACAACAGGTTGACCAGAAAGAAGCGCCAGACAGGCATATCCATCATACCCGCCACCAGCGGAATGACCGGCCGTACCGGGCCTACGAACCGCCCGAACAGGATGCTCTTGCCGCCGTGGCGCAGGAAAAACCGCTCTCCCCGCTCGAACAGGGCCGGGTAACGCCGAAACGGCCACATGTAGCGCAACCTGTCGTGGTAGTGGCGCCCGATCCAGTAGCTTATACCGTCCCCCGCCACCGCCCCGGCGGCCGCCCAGGCCAGGGTGGGCCACAGCTCCAGCATGCCGCCACCCACCAGCGCGCCCACCGCAAACATCAGCACCGCCCCAGGGACGAACAGCCCCACTATCACCAGCGACTCTCCCAGCGCGATGATGAACACCAGCCAGCCAGCCCAGCCGGGATGGCTCGCAATCCAGCCGGAGACAGCCTCTAGCAGCGCCGTGGAATCCATTCACTCGCCCCCGCCCAGGGCAGCATCCGGTGGCGGAAAGTCAGGCGTAGCCGAAACGGCGCCCATCCCTGCCCCGCCTGGCCGGCAGCCTGACCCTGTTGAACACCACCCCGTGCAGCGCGATCTTCTCGTGGCGCAGCCGGGCGATGCCCGGTCCGGCGCCACGCCTCCCTTTTACCACCATCAGCGCCACATCAGCCAGGCGCGCAGCGGCCAGCGCACCATCCCCGGTTGCCAGGGGTGAGGTATCGATAACGATATGATCATAGGCACCCAGGCGCTGGAGCAGGAGCGCGAAACGCCTGCCGCCCAACAGCTCCTCCGGGTTGGCGGGAGGACCACCAGCGGGAATCAGCTCCAGCCGCTTTACTCCAGTGCCGCAGATCACGCTGCCAACCCCGGCATCCCCGGACAGCAGTTCGGCGAGCCCGCATCCGTCCGCCAGGCCAAACTGACGATGCAGCGAGCCGTTACGCAGATCTCCGTCCAGCAACAGCACCCTCTTGCCGCCTTCGGCCAGCACTGCCGCCAGATTGGCCGCCACGAAACTACACCCTGCCCCCGCTCTCCGGGATAGTATCGCCACCACCCGGTTCCCCCCCTCACCCATCGACAGGTGCAGGGCAGTGCGCAGGCTGCGCATACCCTGCACCGCGACGTCGTCCGGTGCCACCACCGCGAGGAGCCCCTCCTCTTCCGGGTGCTGCCTTCCGCCGCGGGGAACCACGGCGCGCACCGGCAGTTCATATTTCCGCTCGAAGCGATCCGGATCCGGCCTGGAACGCCTCCAGCGGTAGACCAGTACCAGCAGCACAAGCAACGCCCCGGCAATCCACCACCACGGATCCGGGAAGGCGTCACCGGTGGAGGGGTTGGCCGCCTCCGCGGCGGGCACCTGAACGGAGGATTGCCCCTGCACCGGATTGCCGGCCGTAGCGCTCATCGCCCCTAGGTCAACTTGGGGATCCATTCGGAAACCCCCCTGGAGACCAGCTCGAACACCTGCCGGAACACCTTTTCCGAACGGCGGTAGGGATCCGGCACGTCGAAGTCGCCCCACTCACCCAGGCGGTACACCCGTCCCCGGGCACTGGGTTCGCTGACCTCGATGGCGCGCCGCTGTTCCTGGTCCATCACCAGGATTACGTCGGACCAGTGGATCAGGTCGCTGTTCAGCTGTTTCGCCATGTGCTCGGAGATATCGATGCCCTGCTCCCACAGCAGCGCCTGCGCCATCTCATCCGCCGGATGCCCGACCATGGCGCCCAATCCGGCCGACTGCACCTCGTGGCCCCCCCCTTCCTTCGCCCGCAACCCCTCCCGCAACAGCGCTTCCGCCATCGGGCTGCGGCAGATATTGCCGATACACACCACCATTATCTTCTGGAACATCACCCGCATCCCGAACCAGTTCTCCTCAGCAGCGCAAGTATAACAGGCAGCACGCACCCCGAAGTACTTTGGCCTGCTCCAGTGAATCGAGCGGGAAAGAGCCAGACATTGTTGACCCGTCACACCCTCTCCTCTGTTACACTCTGCCCAGCGCTCTCCCGGGGTTCCCCGTGGAGACGGCTATACCCCCGCACAGGTGGAAGAAGGCATGTCGGAGAACACGGCAGAAACCATCGTAACCGAGCACCAGGCGTTCAGCGAGGCGCTGCATTCGCACGCCTTTGGCAGGGCGCTGCAGATGCTCAACGAGATGAACTCGGCCGAGGTGGCGCACCTGCTGGAGTCGTTGCCGGCAGACGATCGCGATCTGGCGTGGGATCTGGTGCGCACCAAGCTGGAGGGTGACGTGCTGGTCCATGTCAACGACAACCTGCGCGCCCAGCTAATCCGCAAGATGGAGCCCCACGAGCTGGTGGCGGCCACCAGTGGCCTGGAGACGGACGATCTGGCCGATCTGCTGCCGGACATGCCGGACGAGGTGTTCAACCAGGTGCTGCGCTCCATGGACGAGCAGAACCGGCAACGCCTGGAGTCGGCCCTCTCCTACCCGGAGGACTCCGCCGGCGGCCTGATGAACATGGACACCATCACGGTGCGCGCCGACATCACCGTGGACGTGGCGCTCCGCTATCTGCGCCGCCACAGGGAACTG
>DRMK01000126.1 GCA_011322575.1 Gammaproteobacteria bacterium | reverse complement strand
GCTGCCGGTACGGGCGATCAGATAGAGGCCGATGGCCACCGTAGCGAGGAGCAGCAGCAGGCCCCAGCGCAGCATCTGCTGCTCGCCCAGCACTCCGTTCTGGATGAAGCGGCTGCCGCCGGTAAAGGGATAGATTCGCTCCGTGTTCAGCCGGTCGGTTCCGTTGCGCGAATCATGGTAGTCGTTCAGCACGTTGATTGCGGCGTGCAGCAGGATTCCGGCAACCAGCGTCAGCATGGCGGCCATGCCGTCCACGGAGTGGCCGCTATAGCGCGTAAACGACAATCCCAGGAGGATAGGAACGATGCTGGCGAAAATGAATGGCGGGCGGACAGCCATAAGATAGGCCGTTAGCCTGTTGGGAAACTGCTCGATGGCCGGTTCGGCGCTGCTCATGATGACTTGCTGCTCCCTGGAGGTATCTTTGTTATCGGGTTAACAACAGTAAGAGCATAGACCATGTTCAGCCGGCGGGCTCAAGCCACTCGTAGAGCTCTCTGGCCCCGGGGCAACCGTCGCAGCTGCCGCAGGGCGGGGTGATGATCCGGATCCTGCCTTTGTTGATCCAGTATTTCAGGGCCAGTTCCGTGGCCTGTTCGGAGCTGCCGAGATAGGAGCTGATCTCCCCCTTGGTAGCGCTGCCGCGCCGTTTCAGGTAGTCGCGCACCTCACCCAGCATTGCGTCGTCGAAGGGATGGCGCCCCGCCTCCGTTGCGCTGGATGATCAGTATGGCAGTGGCGACAGCCGCCAGCATCGTTCCGCTCCACAGCAGGGACTGCATAGGGTGCAAGGGGAGATTGGCCATCTGGTAGAAGATGACCGCGGCGGCATAGGCCAGACCGGTGTTCCAGCTCACGCCGAGCATGGTCCACCGAGGACCGGCCTCCCGGTACATGGCACCGGTGGCGGCGGCGCACGGGAAGTAGAGCAGGATAAACAGCATATAGGCGAACGCCCCGACCTTGCCGTCGAAGCGCTCCAGCATGGCGCCCAGCGCCCGCCTGTCCACGCCGTGGGCCTGCGCCACCTGCTCCAGGCCGGTCTGGCCGGTGATGCCGCCGATCCCCAGCGGGTCGGTGATCTGCCGCAGGGCGGTGCGGAGATTGTCCGGAACCGTGGCCAGCGCATCGCGTAGCCGCTCCCCCAGATGGAACGGCTCCGGTTCTGCGGAGTCATCCGGTTCCGGCCGGTCCATGCCGGAGTAGAGGGCGTCCAGGGTTCCCACCACCACCTCCTTGGCCAGCAGGCCGGTGATTATGCCCACCGTCGCCGGCCAGTTCTGCTCCGAGATCCCCATCGGCTGGAACAGGGGTGTGACGCCTCTGGCGGCGGCGCTGAGCAGGGATTTTTCCGAGTTCTGGTTGCCAAAGCTGCCGTCGGTGCCCATGCTGTTGATCAGGGTCAGCAGGGTCACCACGATGACGATGATCTTGCCGGCGCCGGTGATGAAGCCGCTCAGCTTGTTCCAGGTATTGAGCAGGATATTCTGCAGCGACGGGATCTGGTAGGTGGGCAGCTCCATGATGAACTGGTCGGCGGATCCCCGCAGCAGGGTGTTGCGCAGTACCAGGCCGGTGAGAATGGCAAAACCGATGCCGATGAGATAGAGCAGGAAGATGATGTTCTGGCCTCCGCTGGGGAAAAACACCGTGGCAAAGAGGGCATACACGGTGAGACGTGCCCCGCAGGACATGAACGGCGCCATCAGGATGGTCAGGATTCTCTCCTGGTGGCTGTCCAGGGTGCGCGTCGCCATGATGGCAGGGACGTTGCAGCCAAAGCCGATGATCAACGGTACGAATGCCTTGCCGGAAACCCCCAGGCGGCGCATGAAGCGATTCATGACGAAGGCGGCGCGCGCCATGTAACCGGACTCCTCCAGCAGGGTGAGAAACAGGTAGAGGGCGGCGATGATGGGAATAAAGGTGGCTACCACCTGGATGCCGCCTCCCACCCCCTCCGCCAGCAGGGTCACCAGCCATTCGGGGACCGCGAGACTACGCAACAGCTGGCCGGGGCCATCCACCAGCAGGGCCTGGGCGGTCTGATCGAACAGATCGATGAAGGCCCCGCCCAGGTTTATGCTGAACAGGAACAGCAGATAGATGAGGGCGAGAAAAATGGGGATCCCGGTCCAGCTCCCCAGCACCCAGCGATCCACGCGGTCGGAGAGCGTGCGGCTCGCCCGGTTTCCCTCCTGGACCACCTCTTTCGTGAGCCGCTCGGCGTAAGCAAAGCGGGTGTCGGCGAGCAGAAAATCCAGCTCCTCGCCGCACTCCTGCTCCACCTGGCGGCGCAGCCGCGCGGCTTCACCCTCTTCCCACTGCAGGCGTTGCAGGGCCGCATGGCGCGACAGCCTGGCGGACTGCTGCAGGCTCCGGATTGCTTGCTCCACCTGCTCCGGATAGCGGATCAGCAGAGGCTGCCGCGGGCCCTGGTCGAAGCTGGCCAGCTGCTCCAGCAACCCGTCGATGCGGCGTTCCTTGCCAAGCGACATGGCGACCACCGGGCAACCCAGCTCGCGGGAGAGCCGCGCTGTGTCAATCTTCCTGCCGCGTTTCGCCGCCACGTCCATCATGTTCAGCAGGAGAATAACCTGCACCCCTTGCTCACAGATCTCGGCGGTCAGGAACAGGCCGCGCTCCAGGGTGCTGGCGTCTACGATATTGATATAGAGATGGTCCGGATGGTCGCGCAGAAAGTTGCGCGCAATCTGCTCGTCAACAGAGGTTTCGCCACCCTCCAGCATGTAAACTCCCGGCAGATCCACCACCCGGTATTTCGCCCCGCGGTACTCGAACTCCCCCTCCTTGCGCTCCACGGTCACACCGGGCCAGTTTCCGGTGCGCTGGCGGGTGCCGGTGAGGCGGTTGAACAGGGTGGTCTTGCCAGCGTTGGGGTTGCCGATCAGGGCTATATTGCGCGTACCCCCGCCAGCTTTGGCGGAGTAGGTGACGGTGTCTTCGCAGCAGCTCTTCATTCCTTCCCGGGTCGTACCGCCCGCCCCAGGATGCGGCTCGCGATCTCCCGGCCCAGGGTGATACGGCTGTTGCCGTTCCTTATCACAACGTCTCCACGCCTGTTGCGCAACAGCTCGACCTCCTTGCCTAGGCCGATTCCCATGCCCATCAGCCGGCACTGGGTGGGCTTGTCCGCAGTGATTGCGGTTATGGTGAGGCGGGTGTGCTCCGCCGTTTCGGACAGGGCGCGGTTTTCACGCATGATCGTCGGTTTGATAGCCAGCCTTATTCCTAAGGGTCTTCCCCAAATCGTGTGAGTAAAATGGCAAATCATCCTTGACAGGCAGAATGCACGCCGGAAGATGGTCGGCAGAAGGGGATTGGGGACACTTTGGAATTAGCCGGACCACTTGCAATTTGCGCAGGTAGTGGATATCCGGTAGTCTCCAGCCAGACAGCCCCAATCCCCTTCTGGCTACCGAGTATGTGGCGTGCATCCTGCCAGTCAAGGACGAAGCCGCTACGCGGTGATTTGCCATTTTACCCACACGATTTGGGGAAGACCCATTCCGATTATAAACACGCAGGAGCTGAATGCAAATGGTTGTCATATGCATTTTCCCTCAATGCTACTATGGGGGTGATTATGGAATGATGTAGTGCTGCTGCAGGATCTCCGCAGTAAAGCGGCTGCGCAGGTAGAAGCCGCGCGGCGTGGTGAGCACCCGGTCGCCGCTGGCGTCCACGCCCCAGGTAAGGGCCCTGGCATCGGCCGCCTTGGGGCGGATCTGCAGTACGCTGCCGTGGTGGGCGGTGATCCGCTCCAGCTCTCCCAGGCAGACCATGTCCATCAGCTCCTCCCAGTCCCGGCGTAACAGGGCCTCCTGCCGCGGATCCGGGCTCCACAACAGGGGGGCGCCGACGCGCCGCCGTGGCAGGGGGATGGCCGGATCCGCCTCGATCGGGATCCACAGCACCCGGCGCAGCTTGTTGAACACCCAGGAGTCTTCCCAGCTTCCGGCACTGCTTTCCAGGGGAACTGTGCAGACATAGGTGGATTCCCTGGGCCGACCGCGCGCATCGACGGGCAGGCTCTTGAGCTCTACCCCCAGTGTGCGGAAATCGGGTTCCGCCAGGGAGCCGGCGTCGGTCCCCAGAACCTCCTCCAGCAGCTGGCCGCTCCACCCCTTGTTACGGCGCAGATCGGGAGGGCAGGGCCAGCCGATGCGTCCGGCCACCTGCTGCAGCGTGAGGCCCGCCAGGGCGACGGCGCGCTCCAGCAGCTCCCGTTCGGTGCCGGGCGGGGCCGGTCTCACGGGCGCTCCGCTCCCCCTCCCTGCCAGACCGGGAGGGGTTGGCGGATGGATATGGGACAGCCGTTCATGCTGCGGATCCTTTTGTTGCTCCTGTTCAGGTCCATATTATGGATCCGCACGGCGCTCCGGCGCCAGGCGGGGTTGGGGGCCCGCTGTGGGGAAGACCCCCAAAAAACTCAGGCGCTGAGCGGCACCTTTTCGTCCGCCAGTTCGCGCAGCTTCCGGGCCGCCTCCACCATGTTGGCCAGCGCCCGTTCCACCTCCGGCCAGCCGCGGGTCTTGAGACCGCAGTCGGGATTCACCCACAACCGCTCGGCCGGGATGCGCTGCGCCGCCTTCTGCATCAGCTCCACTATCTGCTCCACGTTCGGAACGTTGGGGGAGTGGATGTCATAGACCCCCGGTCCGATCTCGTTGGGATACTCGAACGCCTCGAACACATCCAGCAGTTCCATGTCCGAGCGGGAGGTTTCGATGGTGATCACGTCGGCATCCATGGCGGCGATGGATTCGATGATGTCGTTGAATTCCGAATAGCACATGTGGGTGTGGATCTGGGTGTCGTCCGCCACACCGCTGGCGGTCAGGCGGAAGGCGTGCACCGCCCACTCCAGGTATCCCTGCCACTCTCCCTTGCGCAGGGGGAGCCCCTCCCGCAGGGCGGCTTCGTCGATCTGGATCACCTTGATCCCGGCCCGCTCCAGATCCTCCACCTCGTCGCGGATGGCCAGGGCGATCTGGTTGCAGGTGACGCTGCGTGGTTGATCGTCACGCACGAAGGACCAGTTGAGGATGGTGACCGGTCCGGTGAGCATCCCCTTCATCGGCTTCCCGGTGAGGGATTGGGCGTGACGGATCCACTCCACCGTCATCGGTCGGGGGCGGCTCACGTCGCCGAAGATGATGGGGGGCTTGACGCAGCGGGATCCGTAGGACTGGACCCAGCCGTAGCGGGTGAAGGCGAACCCCTCCAGCATCTCGCCGAAATACTCCACCATGTCGTTGCGCTCCGGTTCGCCATGTACCAGCACGTCGAGCCCGAGCTGCTCCTGTTTCTCCACCACCAGCGCGATCTCCGCCTGCATGCGGGCGACATACTCCCGCTCGCTGAGGGTGCCATCCCGGTAGGCCTTGCGGGCCTGGCGGATCTCGGGGGTCTGCGGGAACGAACCGATAGTGGTGGTCGGGAAGAGGGGAAGCTTCAGCCAGGCCCGCTGCAGGGGGGCGCGCTCCGGGTAGGGACGGTTGCGCCGCGCCATGGCGTCGTCCACCTCTTCCAGCCGTTGCCGTACGGCGGGGGAGTGGATACGGGATGAGTTGCGGCGGTTCTCCAGTGCCGCGCGGGAGGCGGCGAGTCTCGCCTCCACCTCGACCTCGTTCTGCCCGCAGAGGGCCTGCTTGAGCACGACCACCTCATCCAGCTTCTGCACCGCGAAGGCGAGCCAGCTCTTCAACTCTTCGTCCAGCCCCTCCTCCTGCGCCAGATCCACCGGGACATGCAGCAGGGAGCAGGAGGGGGCGATCCAGAGCCGCTCCCCGAGCCGTTGCTGCGCCGTCCGCAGGGTCTCCAGGGCGCCGTCCAGATCGGTACGCCAGACGTTGCGGCCATCCACCACACCGACGGAGAGCACCTTGTAGGCGGGCAGCTGGTCCAGCACAGGTGTCAGCTGCTCCGGCGCGCGCACCCCGTCGATGTGCAGCCCCGCCACCGGCAGCCTGCAGGCCAGCCCGAGATTGTCGCCCAGGGCGCCGAAATAGGTGGTGAGCAGGAGGTTGATGCCTGGCGTCTGCAGGCGGTTGTATGCGGCTTCGAAGGCGCTCTTCCACCCCTGCGGCAGATCCAGGACCAGGATGGGCTCGTCCACCTGGATCCACTCCACCCCTTGTTCGCGCAGTCTCTGCAGGATCTCGCCGTAGACCGGCAGAAGCGCATCCAGCAGATCCAGCTTGTCGAACGTTCCGCCCTTGGTCTTGCCGAGCCAGAGGTAGGAGAGGGGGCCGAGGAGAACCGGCTTGACGGCGTGGCCCCGGGATTGTGCATCGGCCACCTCGTCGAACAGCCTGTTGGTGGAGAGCTGGAAGGTCTGCCCCGGGTGGAACTCGGGTACCAGGTAGTGGTAATTGGTGTCGAACCACTTGGTCATCTCGCTGGCCGCGGCCGGTGTCCCGGTCGGTGCCCGTCCCCGCGCCATGCGGAAGGTGGTGTCCAGATCGACGCTGCCCCCTTTCCAGCCGAAACGGGGAGGGACCACTCCCAGCATGGCGGACAGGTCGAGCACGTGATCGTACCAGGAGAAGTCACCCACCGGGATGAGGTCCAGTCCCGCCTCCGCTTGCAACTGCCAGTGGCGCCTGCGCAGCTCGCGGCCGGTCTGCTCCAGCTGGTTCTGGTCGATCTCGCCCCGCCAGTAGGACTCCACCGCCTTCTTCAGTTCGCGGCGGTGGCCGATTCGGGGAAAACCCAGGTTGTGTGCCTTGCTCATTTTTCGGATCCTTTTTGTTTGTCGAAATGATTGCGAAAAGTGTGCGGCCAAATTATGATTGAATCAATCTCAAATTTTTCATTTTTTTGTTGAGAATATTTCATGATACTGGAAGTGCGGCATCTCAGAACCTTGCGGGCGCTCCATCAGTACGGAACTCTGGCGAAGGCGGCCGAGCGCTTGCACGTGACACAGTCGGCGCTTTCCCATCAGCTCAAGGATCTGGAGCAGCGGCTGGAGGTCAGGCTGTACCACCGCAAGGGAAAGCCGTTGCGTTTCACTCCGGCCGGAGAG
>DRMK01000125.1 GCA_011322575.1 Gammaproteobacteria bacterium | reverse complement strand
CAGGTTCTTGGCGTACATCTCGCTGGCGTGCACCGGAGTCTGGCTCGGCACGTTGAGCGGCCCGTGAACAATAACCCGCTTCTCGAACTCCACGGTCTTGCCCGGTTTGGTCAGCTCGCAGTTGCCACCACCCTCGGCCGCCAGATCCACGATCACCGCGCCGGTCTTCATGCGCTGCACCATCTCCTTGCTGATGATGCGCGGGGAGGGCTTGCCGGGGATCGCCGCGGTGGTAATCACCACGTCCGAAATGGCGATATGGTCCGCCAGCACATCCCGCTGCTTCTGCTTCTCCTCCTCGGTCAGCTCCCGGGCATAGCCCCCTTCGCCCTCTGCCTTGACACCAGTGTCAATGAACTTGGCGCCCAGCGACTCGCACTGCTCCTTGGTGGCGGAACGCACGTCGTAGGCCTCCACGATGGCCCCCAGGCGTTTGGCGGTGGCAATGGCCTGCAGTCCCGCCACTCCCGCTCCGATCACCAGCACCTTGGCCGGACGAATGGTGCCCGCGGCGGTAGTCAGCATGGGGAAGAATACGCTGGCCAGGTCGGCCCCCATCAGGGCGCCCTTGTAACCGGCGATGGCCGCCTGGGAGGAGAGCGCATCCATGGACTGGGCCCGGCTGATGCGCGGCACCAGCTCCATGGCCAGGCTGGTGATCTTTTTGTCGCACATCTTCTGCGTAATCTCGGGGTCCCTGCCCGGCGCCAGGAAACCCACGATTACCGCACCCTCCTTGATGTGATCCAGCTCCTTCAGGGTGGGAGGCTGAACCTTGAAGATAAGATCGGCCTTCTTGTACAGGGCGGAGGCGGTGGCGACCAGCTTCACATCGGCAAAATCCCCGTCGGTGAAATGGGCAGAGAGACCCGCACCCTTCTGCATGGTCACCTCGACACCCATCTTGATCAGCCGGGCGGCGACCCCCGGCTCCATGGCAACACGACGCTCTCCCGGGGCGATCTCCTTCGGCACTGCCAAACGTAGCGGCATCTTGGTTCTCCGTTTCTGCTGCGGTGATGGTGTATGCCGGCACGGCTGCTGCCACGCACCGGATACACTGCCGTAAAAAGCTAATTATGTTACCTGAATATCCGCCACCTTTGAACCGCCTGTCGGCCAATATCAATTGGCAACGGGGTAAGGTAGAATCGAGCCGGTTCAACCAAGCGGAGCGAACGATGCCTTACCTGACGATTCGTACCAACGCCGCTCTGGATCGGGAGTCCGGTGAGCGGCTGTTACAAAGGGCTTCCGCCCTGGTAGCGGAGCAGCTCGGCAAGCCGGAACGCTATGTGATGGTATCCCTGGAGCCGGTTACGGCGATGCTGTTCGCCGGCAGCGATGCCCCGCTGGCCTATCTGGAGCTGAAGAGTATCGGCCTGCAGGAGCGGCAGGTTCCCGAGTTGAGCGCCGCGCTCTGCTCCCTCATGGAGCGGGAGACCGGGATCCGGCAGGAGCGTGTGTATATTGAGTTCTCCAGCGCGGCCCGCGGCATGTGGGGCTGGAACGGCGCCACTTTCTGACCGTGGGAGCGCCGGAGACCCGGGACGGGATCCTTCGCATCCTGCTCACCGCCGCCGCGGTGGTCATAGTGATCGCCGGGACCAAGGCGGCGGCCCCCATTCTGGTACCGTTCCTGCTGTCGGGCTTCATCGCCATCATCTGCGCCCCACCCCTGTTCTGGCTGGAGAGCAAGGGGGTGCCCACCATCCTCGCCCTGCTGCTGGTGATGGCGGCCATCGTGGTGTTCGCCTTCGTCACCGCCTCCCTGGTTGGCTCCTCCATCAACGACTTCTACCGGGATCTGCCTCTCTACGAGGCCCGGCTGCGCGAGGAGACCTCCGGGCTGCTGAGCTGGCTGGAGAGCAAGGGACTGGATATGCACGATTTGCCGCTGGAGCAGATCCTGGATCCGGGCGCCGCCATGACGCTGGTGGGAGGCATGCTGAGCGGGCTGGGAGGCGCGCTCACCAACGCCTTCATGATCCTGCTGACCGTAGTGTTCATCCTGCTGGAGGCCTCCAGCTTTCCGCGCAAGCTGCACGCCGCCCTCACCGACCCCGGCGCATCCCTGGAGCATTTTGAGCAGTTTATCCGCAACATCCAGCGCTACATGTCGCTCAAGACCTGGATCAGCCTGGCGACCGGCGCGGCCATAGCCGCCTGGCTCACCCTGCTGGGGGTGGAGTACCCGCTGCTGTGGGGCCTGCTGGCATTCCTGCTCAACTACGTACCCAACATAGGATCCATCATCGCCGCGCTGCCAGCCATCATGATGGCCTTCATCCAGCTGGGAATCGGCTCGGCGCTGGCCGCGGCGGCCGGCTATCTGGTGGTGAACATCGTGGTGGGCAGCATTATAGAGCCCAGGGTGATGGGGCGCGGCATGGGACTCTCCACCCTCGCGGTATTCCTCTCCCTGCTGTTCTGGGGCTGGGTGCTGGGACCGGTGGGAATGGTGCTCTCGGTACCACTCACCATGATCCTGAAGATCGCCCTGGAGAGCCGGGACGACACCCGCTGGTTCGCAGTGCTGCTGGGGCCGGAGATCCCTCCGGAACAATCTAATACTCTTTCAAGATAATAGATCAGGAAGGTCTTCCTTGAATCGTGTGGGTAAAATGGTAAATCATCCTT
>DRMK01000124.1 GCA_011322575.1 Gammaproteobacteria bacterium | reverse complement strand
GCGCAGCGGCCATACCGTTGCGCCCGCCCCTATCGAACAGGGATATACACTGGTTCGACGATGTATTTATCGCTCGCAAATTGCGTTCTGCTTGTGGTGGCCCTTCTGCTGCCGCCCCTCTCCGGTCACGCCGCGGCCATCGCTACCAAGACACCCAGGCATCTGCTGGACATAAAGAGTTCCACCGAGGGAGCGCTTCTGCTACCGACCGACGTGGCGATAGGCAGCGGAGGCAACGTCTACGTGGTGGACAGCGGCAATGACCGTATCGCCATATTCGACGCATCCGGAAAGCCCCTGGCCACCTTCGGTGGCAGCGGATCGGGACGCGGCCAGCTACGCGCGCCTATCGGGATAGGGGTGGATCGCAGCGGCAAGATATATGTGGCCGACGCGGGAAACAGGCGGATCCAGATTTTCAGCGTCAACGGCCGCTTCGTATCCGATTTCCCGGTGAAGGGAAAGAAGGGGCTGGTGAAGCCGGTGGATGTGGCGGTGGCCGACAACGGAAATATCTATGTCACCGGCAACAGCAACCACCAGCTGATGGTATTCAGCGGATCCGGCCGGCTCCTCAGACAGTGGGGCGGGGAAGGCACCAGCGACGGCCAGTTTCGCTATCCGGGAACCCTGGTAATCCGGAACGGACTGGTATATGTGGTGGATGTGCTGAACACCCGCGTGCAGGTGTTCGAACCATCGGGAAAACTCCGCTTTCATATCGGTGAGTGGGGCGTTGGACCTGGTCAGATGTTTCGACCCAAGGGTGTCGCTCTGGATCACCAGGGGCGGGCCTATGTAACCGACAGCTACATGGATCTGGTTCAGGTGTTCGACCGCTCATACAGATTCGCATACGTGCTGGGCAGCGGGGGCAAACCGCGCAGCTTCACTGCTCCGGCGGGACTGGCCATAGACGGATCCAACCGCATGTTCGTCGCCGAAATGCTGGAACACAAGGTATCGGTGTACCAGCTGCCATGAGCAACACGCATCGCCATGCAACATACCATTTCGCCGCGTCCATGGCGGCGCTGGCGTTCGCTGCGCTCCTGACCTTCCTCCAGGTGGAACCTGCACACGCATCCCGCGAGATCTCCCCGAAACGGGAGTGCTCCATCTGCCACGTCATGTGGCTCACCGCCTTTACCCGCAAGGATGCAACCACACTTATTCCATACGATCCCAAACCTGTAGTCGCCACCGGGAAGCAGGACGTGGTGAGTACCGAACGGATGTGTTTCTCGTGTCACGACGGCTTCGTGCGCGACTCGCGCTTCGTGTGGAAGAAACGGCAGCACTTTCATCCAGTCGGGGTCAAGCCCTCCAAAAAAATAAAGATCCCCACCATGGACGGAAAAACCGTCTTCCCGCTCAACGAGGAGGGGAAGATATACTGCGGCACCTGCCACAGCGCCCATGGCATCGACTGGAGCGAAAAATACTCCCCCCTGTTCCTGCGCGTCAAAAACGTAAACTCCAGCCTCTGCCTCGCCTGCCACGTGGACCGCGCCACCGGCACCAAGGAGGGCAACCACCCCATGTTCAGGAACATCGAGAGGATCGGGAAGGTTCCGACGGAGCTGAAAGAGGCCGGCTCCAAATTCGGCGGCAAAAGGCGCAACAAGGTGATCTGCCAGTCCTGCCACAGAATACACG